>JBILYW010000394.1:0-4217 GCA_044377555.1 Pseudomonas sp. | reverse complement strand
GCCGATGCCTGCCTCGGCGCGGGAATACCTTTCTGCGCCAACCCCCGCACGGCTGAACAAAACGCGCTATGGCGCGCCCGCGGGATCCGAAGCTTTCTGGCCGGTGAAGACCGAGGCTTGATGCATAACGCGTTGAAAGCCCGCCTGCATTCTCTCCAACAGTAAAAAGAGCTAACGAAGCCCAAATGAAAACAACAACAACTGCCCTGCATTTTTCACTCAGTTTAATCACGCTGGGTATCTGCCACAGCGCCATGGCCGCCGACAAACCCGCAGCCCCTGCCAGTAGCGTAGAGCTGGCACCCATGACGATTCAGGGGGACGTACTGGGCGCAGCCAGCGATCAGGAGGTTCGTACCTATGCCGGCAGCCGTAGCGTCGTCGACGCAAGCGATCTGAAAAAAGCCAGCGTCCGCGGTCTGGATGACGCGCTGCAACGGGTACCCGGGATCAAGATTTTTGACGAAACCGGCACCGGCGCCTTGCCGCAGATTTCGGTGCGCGGGCTCTATGAGAGTCGCAGCGGCCGGATTCAGGCCTTGTCGGATGGCATTCCCCTGGCGCTCGCGCCGTACGGCCAGACCGGTCTGTCGTTGTTCCCGATGACCATGGCCACTGTTGACCGGATTGACATCGTGCGTGGGGGCGCAGCGGTGCAATACGGTCCGAACAACGTGGGCGGGGTGATCAACTTTATCAGCAAGCCGATTCCCCGCGAGTGGGAAACCACGCTGCAGGAGAAGACCACCTTCAACGCTGGCGGGCGCCAGTTGTGGGACACCTACCTGGGCACCGGCGGCTACCTGACCGACAACTTCGGCCTGCAACTGGACATCAACACCCTGAGCGGTGAATACGGTCGTGAGCACTCCGACACCGATGTGCAGAACTACCGTCTGCGCGGCCAGTGGAACATCGACGATGATCGTGACCTGAGCTTCGGCATTCAGCACTACAAGGCCGACATGGACCTGGCCGGAGCGCTCAGCGTCAAGGACTACAAGGATGATCCGCGCCAGTCGACACGTCCCCTGGACCGTTTCGAGGGCGACACCAATCGCGTCTGGGGCACCTACACCCAGCGCCTGGGCGCCATGGGCCCATTTGACTCGGTAGAGTTCAGCTGGACCAACTTCGCCCACAACAGCTACCGCAACTTCGTGGTCGGTCTGCCATTCACTCCGGACGGTACGGCAGTGACCAAGCAGGACGGCCCTCGTGATTTCAAGGTCTGGGGCACGGAGCCGCGCCTCAGTGCCACGATCGATGGCGACAACGTTGGCCAGACCTGGCTGCTCGGTGCCCGCTATGTGAGTGAAGACATCGACTACAAGGTCAACCGCGAGAGCGTCGCCAGCGGCGTAACGACGGCGTTCCGCGACTGGAAGTTCGATGACGACGCCCGCGCGTTCTACATCAGCAACGCCATCAGCCTGTTCGACCGCCGCCTGACCATCACCCCCGGCGTGCGCTACGAAAACGCGCGCATGAATTACAGTGACGGCATCACCGGGTTCGAGCGCGAGAACAAATCCGAGGAATGGCTGCCGGGCCTGACTGTGGGTTATCAGGCGAACGACGCCTGGTATGTCTATGCCAACGCCCAGAAGTCCCTGCGGCCACCGCAGGTCACGCAGATCGTCAAGGAAGGCGCTGTGGGGGCCGAGCTGGCGTGGAACTACGAGACCGGCGTGCGCTATACCCCGTGGGACGGCATGCGCGTCGACTTCAACCTGTACCGCATCGATTTCGACGATCAGATCGTCTACAACGCCACCACCGACCGCTTCGACAACCTTGGCAGCACCCGTCACCAGGGCTTCGAGACCGATATCTTCTGGACGCCGCAAGCCATGCGTGATCTGGACTTGCATGCCGGTTATGCCTACCTCGACGCCAAGCAACGCAACGGCACCTTCAAGGACAACGAGGTGCCGTACTCCTCGCGCAACCAGTTCATGGTGGATGCCCGTTACCGCTTTGCCGAGCACTGGACCTACAACCTCGATGGCCTGTACATCAGCAAGGCCTATACCGATGCCGCCAATACCCGCGAAGAAAATGCCTCTGCCAGCGTGGGTGAACTGCCTGCTTACTGGGTCTGGAATACGGCCATCGAACGTGAGTTCCCGCTGGCAGACAAGAGCGTTCTGACCGCGTCTGCCGGCATCAGCAACCTGTTTAACCGCGAATATTATTTCCGCGGTATCGACACCAGCCCTTGGGGTCGTCAACCCGCGCCGGAGCGCTCGCTCACCTTAGGCGTCAATTACCGCTTCTAAACCGCGCAGCCGCGCCTCTGAAAACCAGTTGCCCGATCCCCCGGGACGGGCAACTGTTGCCCCCAGGAAACAGCCATGCAACGTCCATTTGTCATTCTTGCACACGTCGCACACCCAGCTATTCTCGAGGGCTTTTTGCCTGCCGCGCACAAACGCGGGCTGCCGATTGTGGTCATCACGGACCACGCCCAGGAACACCGGCGTCTGCTCGCCAGCTCGCCTATTTCGCCGGACCGGCTGCAGATCATCGAATGCGATGTGTTCAATCCGCTGGCAGTTATCGAGACCCTCAACGGTCAGGGCTTGCGTCCTGTGGCCGTGTTCTCCAACAGCGACCACCTGCAGACTGCGACAGCGATGGTGGCCGAGGCGTTTGAATGCCCGGGCAAGGACTGGCGGCTGTGTTATGCGGCGAAGAACAAGGCGGCCATGCGTGAGCGCATGCAGCGTCTGGGGTTGCCCGGGCCATGGTTTCAGGTGCTCACATCGAATGCGCAATTGCCGAACGAGGCACCATGGCCGGTGGTTGCCAAGCCCCGTGAAGGCGTTGCCAGCCTTGACGTCAGGTTGTGCCACAACGCCGCCGAGTTGAGCATCTACTGCGAGCAGTTCTGGCAGCAGCAACCGGATCGGGCGCTGTTGCTGGAGGCGTATATGGAGGGTCCGCTGTTCACCCTCGAAACCCTGGGTGACGGCCGCAACCTGCAGGTCATCGGTGGCTTCGATGTGACCCTTTCGCCACCGCCACATTTTGTAGAGCTCGCCGCGCGCTGGAACGGCCAACTCAGTTGTTCCCAGCGTGCTGGCGCGCTGGCCCAGGTGGCTGCGTTCGGCGTCAATTTCGGGGTCTGCCACAGCGAATTCATATTGACCGCTCAAGGCCCGGTACTGGTTGAAATCAACTACCGCAGCATTGGCGACGGTCGCGAATTCCTGCTCGACCGGCTGCTGCCTCAGGGCTGGTTCGACCGTATCGTCGCGCTGCATCTGGGTGGCAGCCTGGTCGACGCACAACCGGCGCAATCCTCGGCCACCGTGCATTACCTTGTCGCCGACCGCCCGGGCCGCCTGGACAAGGCCAGCGCCAGCTTCAACGTCGAGCGGGAAGGGCATTGGTGCGATTACCGGGCACTGCACCTTGCTGGCGACACAGTGACCATCAGCCATTCCAACAAGGATTACGTCGGTGTTCTGCGCCTGATTGCACCGGATGACGTGAGCCTTGAAACGCAACTGAGCTCGACCCTGAACGACCTGAAATGGGTGGTGGCATGAGCCTGCCTTTGCAGGGGGCCGATCAGGCGTTTATTACCCGGCGTATCATCGATTGCTGCCTGCGCGAAGACATCCGCGGGGTGGTGAGCCAGGGGCATATTTGTCCGCTGCCCGATGACCTGAGCCAGCACGCGCTGCATCAGCCCGATGCACGCTGGTTGCGAATCGCTCATCTGGGCAGCGATGAACTCTGGCTGCCGGTGGTCAGGGCATATCCGCTGCAGGACTGGATCGGTACGGGCGACACCTGGATCAAGGTTTCGGAGCACAATCGGATTGAAGTTCAACGCGGCTACCCGCTGTGGCTGGGCCACCTGAGCCACGGTCTGGATGACGAAAGCCTCACGTTGTTTGCGGCGTATCTGAAAGAGGCGGATTGTGCGACCGAACACCGGACTCTGTGCAATCAGGCCTATCACCAGCACGCCCCCGCACTGGGTGACGTGACCGGGCTCAAGGACTGGGCGCAGAGGCTGCTGAAAATCGATCAGCTGGCGAGTTACCTGGACCACCCGTTCTACCCGACGGCGCGGGCCAAAAGTGGCTTCGATGCTGCTGCGCTCAAAGCCTATGCACCGGAGTTTGCACCGCGCTTTGAACTCAAGTGGCTGGCGATCCCCCGTCACGCCCTGACCCTGACCAGCCCGCAGCCACCGCACT
>JBILYW010000393.1:0-4231 GCA_044377555.1 Pseudomonas sp. | reverse complement strand
CCTCTACGTGAAATCGAACCTGTCCGGCGAATTCACCGTGATCAACCCGTACCTGGTTCGCGACCTCAAGGCCCGCGACCTGTGGGACTCGGTCATGATCAACGACCTGAAGTACTACGACGGTTCCGTGCAGCAGATCGAACGCATCCCGCAAGAGCTCAAAGAGCTGTACGCCACTGCGTTCGAAGTCGACACCAAGTGGATCGTTGACGCCGCCAGCCGCCGTCAGAAGTGGATCGACCAGGCTCAGTCGCTGAACCTGTACATCGCTGGCGCTTCGGGCAAAAAGCTGGACGTGACCTACCGCATGGCCTGGTACCGTGGTCTGAAAACCACTTACTACCTCCGTGCCCTGGCCGCGACCAGCACCGAGAAGTCCACCGTCAACACTGGCAAGCTGAACGCCGTTTCCAACGGCAACAACAGTGAAGACGTCGTCGCAGCCCCTGCCGGTCCAGCACCGGTACCAAAGGCCTGCGCGATTGACGAGCCGGATTGCGAAGCTTGCCAATAAGCTGAGCTGGCAGGCGGGTCAAACCGCCTGACTGAAAAACCCCCGTTAAACCCTGGCAACAGTTGGGTTTGGCGGGGGTTTTTGCATTGTGGGGGGCCGCACACCAAAACTGCGCCATAAAAAAAACCTCAGCGAGGTTTTTTTTACTGCGACACGCAATCCAGCATCAGGTCATCTGAATAATGGTCTGCATGATGGTGCTTTGGGTCGAGATGGTTTTGGCATTGGCCTGGTAGTTGCTCTGCGCCTTGATCAGGTCCACCAGTTCGCTGGTCAGGTTGACGTTGGAGTCTTCCAGCGAATTGGACTGGATGGCGCCCAGGCTGCCGATTTTCGGCGCGTCGTAGCCGGCCATGCCCGAGGAGTACGTTTCTTTCCAGGCCGTGCCGCCCACCGGCTGCAAACCTTGCTCGTTGGTGAAGCTGGCCAGGGAGATCTGGCCAATGGCACGACTTTGGTTGTTGCTGAAGTTGGCGAACATCACGCCCGAACCGTCGATGGTCAGGTTGTTGATCTGGCCGGTGGCGTAGCCGTCCTGGGTCGGCGGGTTACGCGAGGAGTCGGTGTTGTACTGAGTGGTTTTGGCCATGTTGATGACGATGCCACCGTCTTTGGCCTCGGCACCGTTGCCGTCCCACTTGCCGTTGATCATGGCACCCGGTTTCCAGCCACTGACCACCAGCGTGTTTTCAAGCTGGTCCTTGACCGGGTTGAGCTGCGTGACCTTGGTCAGCGCACCGGCCGAATCGAACTCCATGGTCGAGGCTACTGGAGGCGTGGAGCCCTGACCCGTCGGCAAAGTGCCATCTGGGTTACGGCCGTCGATCAGGGTGTAAGAGCTCCAGGTATTGGCACCGGTCTTCACCATGTACTGATCCATCGGGTGCGCATTGCCCTGGCTATCGTAGACGGTGGTGGAGAATTTTTTGTTGTAGCTGGTGGCTACGGTGGGATCGAACGGGACTTTGGTCTGATCGATCGCATCGCTGCTGGAGTTCAGGTTGATCTCCGACGTTACCGAGCCTGTGGGCTTGGGCGCCAGGTTCGAGGTGTCGATGCGCAGGTCGGTCAACACGCCGTTGACGATATCGCCGTTCGCATCCACGCCATAGCCCTGCAAGCGTGCAGTGCCATCGGAGCTGGTCACATAGCCGTCTTTATCGGACTTGAACGTACCGGCACGGGTGTAGCTCAGGGAGCCGTTGTCGCTCAGCACGAAGAAGCCGCTGCCCTGAATCCCCATGTCCAGCAGGTTGCCGGTGTTGTTGACTGAGCCTTGACCAAAGTTCTGCGAGACCGCTGCCAGGTTGACGCCGCTGCCGATGGTCTTGCTGCCGATGCCCAGCTTGCTCGCCGAATAAATATCCGCAAACTCTGCGCGCGAGGCTTTAAAGCCTGTGGTCGCGGCGTTGGCGATGTTGTTGCCGGTCACGTCGAGCTGTTTGTTCGCCGCATAGAGGCCGCTAAGGCCGATATTGAATGACATGTTTCTCTCCTTGAGGCGTATGAGTGGGCTTAGAGGCCAATGGTCTGGACTTTGGACATACCAATGCTGCCCAGGCCTGCGAGGTTGAGCATGATCTCGCCACCGGTCTTGCTCAGCGTCACGCTGTTAACCGTGGCGGGCAGATAGGTGGTGAGCGCCGTGGTGCCGGTATCGTTTTTGCTCGACGCGGTGAAGGTGTACGAGCCCTTGTCCAGCAGCACGCCGTCGTCGTCCTTGCCGTCCCAGGTAAAGTCCGCGTTACCGGCTTTCTGGCTGCCCATCTCGAGGGTGCGGACCACTTCACCGTCCGCATCGGTGATGGTGATGACGGGCTTGGAGTCGGCGTCCTTTACCACCACGGTGCCGTTGAATGGCTTGCCGCTGGCGGGGTCCACATAGGCTTCGTTGGTTTGCACGATCACCGAACGACCCACCAGCGACGACGCCTGCAACGCCTGCGAGGACTGAAGGCCACCCGACAGTGAGTTGACCGTATCGTTGAGGGTGGTGATGCCTTCCAGGCTGCTGAACTGCGCCAGCTGGGCGACGAACGCGGTGTTGTCTTGCGGGTCCAGCGGGTTCTGGTTTTTCAGCTGGGTGACCAGCAGTTGCAGGAATGCATCCTTGCCCAGCGCCGAGCTGCCGGTCACGCCTTTGGTTGCCGCACCCACGCTGTTGTCGGTGGTCCTGACCTGGGCGGAGTTGGCAAGCACCTGGTTAAGGGTCATGCCGCTGGTGGTATCGGTCACACTCATTTGTGTCGCCCCTTATCACTGACCGAGGGTCAGAACCTTCTGCATCATGGTTTTGGCGGTATTCATCAGCTCGGCGTTGGTCTGGAACGAACGACTGGCGGAAATCATATCGGCCATTTCTTCGACCACGTTGACGTTGGGGTAGTACACATAACCCTTGGCGTCGGCAGAAGGATGGTTTGGCTCGTAACGGGCCTGGAGTTCGCTTTGGTCTTCGACCACGCCCAGCACTTGCACGCCTTGACCGGCGCCGTCCTGGTCCTGGAACAGCGAGTCGCCGGTGCTGCTTTGCGCACCCTGAAACATGGTGGCAAACACCGGGTGACGGGCGCGGTAGGTCTGATCGATGCTCGACGACACGGTGTCGGCGTTGGCGATGTTGCTGGCGACGGTGTTCAGGCGCGTGGTCTGGGCACTCATGCCACTACCGGCAATATTGAAAACACTGGCTAGAGACATGGGTTACTCCCCGCGCAGGGCCGACATCAGCCCTTTGAATTTGCTGTTGAGCAGGGTGAAGCTGGCCTGGAAGTTGACCGCATTCTCTGCATAGTTTGACTGCTCGATCTGAGCGTCCACGGTGTTCTGGTCGATCGACGGCTGCATCGGCGTACGGTACAACAGCGACTCGTCGCCGCTGCTCAGGCCCTGGGCTTCGATATGGCGGGTGTTGGTCTTGTTCAGCGCAAACGTGCCGCTCTGATTCTTGTCGTTCTGCGCAGCGAGCACAGAGGCGAAATCCAGGTCCCGAGCCTTGTAGTTCGGGGTATCGGCGTTGGCGATGTTGTTGGCCAGTACTTCAGCGCGCTGGGCGCGAAAGCCCAGTGCCTGCTCATGGATACCAAGCGCTTTATCGAAGCTGATGCTCATGTCGAAAAACCTTTGTGGGCTGACCTGAGGATGTGATTCAGGTTCTACATGACATGAACAGAGCAAACCCCGTGCCAGTTGGCACAGAGCCGTATTTCAAGGCTTTGGGAGGGGCGAGGGAGGCGGCAATGCCAGAAAAGCGGCAACGGTTGACCGCTGACTGCCGCTTTTCTGCCGCTTTGGAGGGGGGGGGTACAGGTTTGTGTGGGCGGCAGATCTAACGCCGTGGCGTATCGAATGGATATGTACGCTGTAAAGGCAGTTATTTAACAGCTGCAACAACAGAACCACCGCGTACATATCCGGCATTCGCGTTTAACTGAAATATTGGTTTCGCCCTTACGGCGAGTCCCTTTTGGAAGGACCCAAATGGAACCAAAAAGTCCTTGCCCTACCATACGGCCGAGGTCGCCCAGGCTCCCCCAGAACAGCACCTGCGTTCAGCCTCCTGTGAGGGGCGTTCGTGTCGCTTGATTAATCCCGTGGCTACAGCAAAAACAAAGGTTAAGGCTTGAAACTGCACAACCCCTTGTGGGAGCGGGCTTGCTCGCGATGGCATCGGCGCGATTCAACTCAAATACCGCGCCGCTTGCATCGCGAGCAAGC
>JBILYW010000392.1:0-4234 GCA_044377555.1 Pseudomonas sp. | reverse complement strand
TGACCAGCAACGACTTGCTGCGTGTGGGCGACTGGATCGAGATGCCGCAGGTCGGTGCCGATGGCGATGTCATCGATATCACCCTGCACACCGTCAAGGTGCAGAACTTCGACAAGACCATCGTGTCGATTCCGACCTGGCGCTTGATGTCCGAGTCGTTCAAGAACTGGCGCGGCATGCAGCAGTCCGGCGGGCGCCGGATCAAGCGCAGCCTGAATATTGATGCCGCCGGGGTTGGCTTTTTGACCGATGAACAGGAAGAGCGCCTGGAGCAGGTCTATCTGCTGCGCGATTACCTGACCCGCAAGAAAGCCGAACTCAAAAGCTGGAACGAAGCCCAGGGCAACGTCGCGGCGCTGTCCGCCAACCGTCGACGCATGACCAATATCGGCACATTCCGCGCCTACGCACTGGCGTACCTGAAAAGCCACGCCATGATTCAGCCGAACATGACGTGCATGGTGCGCCAGCTGCAAGCCACACCCGAAGGTGTACCGCTGGAAGTCTATTGCTTTACCCGCACCACGGTGTGGGACGAGTACGAGCAGATCCAGGGCGATATCTTTGACTATCTGCTGGCCGTGATGCCCGAGTTCGGGCTGAGCGTATATCAGCAACCGAGCGGCAATGACCTGCGCGACGGGCTGCTGAACAAGATAAAGGCGCCGTTGGCCATGGCCGAAGACTGATGTGTAACCGCTGACGAGGAACGAGGCTGCGCGCCTCGTCAGCGACTACATGTTCAAGCCTGCTTGAACTGGGGATCGCCGGTCAGCTTGAACAGCAACTCGATCCCCTGCGGCCAGGCCCCAAAGCCCCCGTCACCATTGATATGGCCCGCATTCTCCAGCCACACCAGTTCGCTGCCCCAGGCTTCGCTGAATGCAGTGGCCCGCTCGCGGGTGACGTAGGGATCGTTGGTGCTGGCCACGGTAATCGCGTCAAACGGCAGCGCATTCAGCGGCATCGGAGTGAAGCCCGCCGTACCGCCAGGGTAGCTCTCGGCTTCGGTATCACTGGGCGCGACCAGCAAGGCCCCGCGTACCCGCTTGGCCTCTGCGGGATGCTGCTGCGCCCAGCGGGCAATCAGCGTGCACGCCAGGCTATGCCCCACCAGCACCACAGGACGCTCGCTTTTGGTGATCTTTTTTTGCAGGTTCTGCACCCAGTCTGTGCAGACGGGGGTCTCCCAGTCTTCCTGCTTGACGCGGTGCAGCCCGCTGTAGCGCTGCTCCCAGTGAGATTGCCAATGCTCTGCTCCCGAATTGAACAGGCCCGGCAAGATCAACACCCTGACTGTCATTCCGACTCTCCCTTGCGGTGGTAAATGGACTGTGATTGACCTTAGACCGTCACAGCCCTGCGGTCTAGCCGACTGATCCAGACGGCTAGCACAATCACCATCGCGCCAACGAACAAGCGCCCTAGGGACTCGTGCTGGTTCCAGATCAGCAAGCTGATCAACAAGCCGACCGGCACATGCAAGATATTCATCACAGCCAAAGTGCCGACCCTGACCATACATGCACCTTTGTTCCACCAGTACAGACCCAGCGCTGTAGAAATCAGCCCCAGAAATACCAGCACGCCCCATTGCAAGGGAGCTTCCGGCAGGAAGTTGGCCTTGCCAAACAGCAGAAATGCCGGCAACACCACTGCCAAAGCCCCCAGATAAAAGAAACCAAATCGTCGGTAATGCGGCACGTCGCTCGGATAGCGCGCCACCAGGCGCTTGTACAACACCTGCCCGGCGGCATAGGTAAAGTTGCCCAGTTGCAGCAGCAAGAAGCCCTTGAAGAAATCAGGGCTGATGCTGTCGAAGCGAATCACCCCTGCCCCCGCCACGGCCACCAGCGCCGCCACCAGCGCCCACGGGTTGAAACGCCGGTTGAGTGCATCTTCGATCAGGGTCACGTGCAGCGGCGTCAAAATGGTGAACAGCAACACCTCAGGCACCGTCAGCACACGAAAACTCAGGTACAGGCAAACATAGGTGATCCCGAACTGCAGGGCGCCGATCAGCAACATGCCACGCATAAAGCCGGGTTCTACCTGACGCCAGCGCGTCAGCGGGATAAACACCAGCCCCGCCAGCACCACGCGCACCAGAACAGCAAAGTAGCTGTCGACGTGCCCGGCCAGATACTCGCCAATCAGGCTGAAGGAGAACGCCTGAATCAAGGTGACAATTAACAGATAGCCCATGAATCTCTCGCTCAGAAATCGAAACTGCTCACCGGCAACACACCCGCAAGCTCATCAGAAGGTGCGCGACCTTAGCGGTTTTACATCGACCTTTACCATCACCCGGTAATGCGCAGACAAAAAAAACCCGATCCAGCGCAAGGGCTGATCGGGTACGAGCACTCAAGAAAGTGCAAAGGGAGGTTCGATGCGCGAACCGCATGCTTGAAGGAGCAATGAAACGATTAAGCCACCCGGCGATTATCTGTTGATTAACAGCCTATGCGATTGCAGCAAGTCTGGCCTTGGCCTGGTTCAGACCTTTTTCCTGGAAATCACCGCCCAGGTTCAGGCCTTCGGCATGGATAAAGGTCACATCGTGAATCCCGATAAATGCCATGACCTGACGCAGGTAGGGTTCCTGGTGGTCCGAGGTGCTACCCGCATATAGCCCGCCGCGGGCAGTCAGTACGTATGCTTGCTTGCCGGTCAGAAGCCCTTGTGGCCCGGTCTCGGTGTATTTGAAGGTCACCCCGGCCCGCAACACGTGATCAAGCCACGCCTTGAGGGTGCTGGGAATCGCAAAGTTGTACATCGGGGCCGCCAGCACCAGAACATCAGCGGCCAGTACCTCATCGGTCAGTTCATTGGAGCGCTGCAGGGAGGCGTTTTCTTCGGCGCTGCGTTGCGCTTCGGGCTTCATCCAGCCTCCCAGCAGGTTGGCGTCAAGGTGTGGCACCGGGTTGCGGGCGAGATCACGAACGGTCACACGATCAGCAGGATGCGCGGCTTGCCACTGGCTGATGAACTGCCGGGTCAACTGCCGGGAAAACGAGTCTTGCTGACGGGCACTGCTTTCAATGATCAGAACATTGGACATGGCGGGTAAGCTCCATCTGTAAATACTGTAAGGCGATGGAGCAGAGAGTAGAGATCATCAGTTCGATAAAAAAGCGCAATAACCTGCTACAACCTATCTATAAACCTGTTTATTTAGCGGTATCCTGTCACAACCCCACACCAGAGGAATTCATCGTGAAAGCGCCCCGCGTGACCCTTGATCAATGGCGCACCTTGCAAGCGGTGGTTGATCACGGTGGCTTTGCCCAAGCCGCTGAAGTACTTCATCGCTCACAGTCGTCTGTCAGCTACACCGTGGCCCGCATGCAGGATCAGCTCGGCGTGCCGCTGCTGCGTATCGACGGGCGCAAAGCCGTGCTCACCGAGGCCGGCGCCGTACTGCTGCGCCGCTCCAGGCAACTGGTGAAACAGGCCAGCCAGCTCGAGGACCTTGCCCACCACATGGAGCAGGGCTGGGAGGCCGAGGTCCGGCTGGTGGTCGACGCCGCCTACCCCAACGCGCGGCTGGTGCGCGCCCTGACCGCCTTTATGCCGCAAAGCCGTGGCTGCCGTGTGCGTTTACGCGAAGAAGTATTGTCCGGCGTCGAAGAGGTGCTGCTCGAAGGCGTGGCTGACCTGGCCATCAGCAGCTTCAATATTCCCGGCTACCTGGGTACCGAGTTGAGCACTGTGGAGTTTGTCGCAGTGGCCCACCCCGATCACCCGCTGCATCGCCTGCAACGCGAACTGCACTTCCAGGACCTCGAAAGCCAGCTGCAAGTGGTGATTCGCGACTCGGGTCGCCAGCAACCACGTGACGTGGGCTGGCTTGGCTCCGAACAGCGCTGGACCGTCGGCAGCCTGGCCACAGCCGCAGCCTTTGTGGGCAGCGGGCTGGGTTTTGCCTGGTTGCCACGGCACATGATCGAGCGCGAACTCAAGGAAGGCGTGCTCAAACCGTTGCCCTTGAATCAGGGCGGTAATCGTCATCCGGTGTTTTTCCTGTACGCCAACAAGGACAAACCACTGGGCCCGGCCACACAAATCCTCGTCGAACTGCTGCAGACTTTCGACACCGCTCCACTGGACGCGCCGTTCGCAGCCCCACAGCAAGCGTGAAGATCAGTGGGCAGGAACCTGATTCGAGAATATCCTGTCCAACACCCGCAGCCCGTGAACATCCGCCACTGCCGGATGCGTCACGGGCATT
>JBILYW010000028.1:0-12637 GCA_044377555.1 Pseudomonas sp. | reverse complement strand
CTTCAGCAACAGCGCCAACGCCCTGACCAGCAACCAGAACGTGGATGTCGCCACCGATTTTCGCGGCAGCGGCTACGGTGTTCAGCGTGGCCGGGGCCAGTGCTTTGCCGTCGTGTTCTGCGATTACGAGGATAGTCATGATCAAGCTCTCCAATTCAGAGCACCTTCGCTTCGTTTTTCAGTTTCTCGACCAGTTCAGCCACCGACTTGACCTTGATGCCCGCGCTGCGGGCAGCCGGTGCTTCAACTTTCAGGGTCTTGTTGGTCGAAGCTGTCGAAACGCCCAACGCATCTGGCGTCAGCACTTCAAGCGGCTTCTTCTTGGCTTTCATGATGTTTGGCAGGGACGCATAACGCGGCTCGTTCAAACGCAGGTCGGTGGTGATGATCGCCGGCAAGCTCAGCGAAACAGTTTGCGCACCGCCGTCCACTTCACGGGTTACGGCAACCTTGTCGCCTGCCACTTCAACTTTCGAAGCGAAGGTGCCCTGACCGAAACCGGTCAGCGCAGCCAGCATCTGGCCCGTCTGGTTGTTGTCGCTGTCGATGGCCTGTTTGCCCAGGATCACCAGCTGTGGCTGCTCCTTGTCGACCACTGCTTTAAGCAGCTTGGCCACGGCCAGCGAGGTCAGGTCTTCGGCGGACTCGACGAGAATGGCGCGATCTGCACCCAGTGCCAGCGCGGTACGCAGCTGTTCCTGAGCAGTGGTCGGGCCGATGGAGACGACGACGATTTCAGTCGCAACGCCTTTCTCTTTCAGGCGTACGGCTTCTTCCACTGCGATTTCGCAGAAGGGGTTCATCGACATCTTGACGTTGGCGAGGTCAACGCCGGAGTTGTCCGCTTTGACGCGCACTTTAACGTTGTAATCGACCACGCGCTTGATACAGGCCAGCACCTTCATTGCTTGTCCCTCGATGGGTATAGGTTCGTTCGCCCAAGGCAAAAGCGAGCTTACCCCGCAGGCTGAAGCGGGCGTATCGGCCATTCGAGGTAGAGGCGGTTTAACGCGGCATGTAGTCACGCTGCCAGCGCCGCGGAATCCTCAACGACGCCAGCCCCAGCACTGCGGCAAGCCCGGCGCTGAACAACATGGCCTTGAGCCCGAACTGCGCCTCCAGCAAAGCGCCCAATACCGCGCCCAACAACATCCCGGTCCAGGGCACCAGTTGCACGCGCCAGCCGCTGCGCCGCTCGCCCAGCATCCAACGGCCCAGCCCCCTGCCGAAACGCGACAAAGCGCCGGTCACATAGGTCAGCCCCACGGGCAAGCCATTGACCTGCTCCACTGCCGCATTGAGCATGCCCATCGCCACGATTGCGGCCAGCAACGCCGGCACTTGAGAGGCAAACGGCAATAATGCTGCCGTGCACAACAGGCCCGCAATCACCAGCATCAGCGGCAATGCACGTCGCCCGCCCCAGCGCGCCAGTAAAACCCCGAGGGCGTTGCCGACAATAAACGCCAGCACGGCAAACAACAGGCGCACCACCATTCCCAGGTCGCCCTCACCTATCGCCACTGCCAGGCGCGTGGTGTTGCCGCTCATAAACGAAACGAAATCGCCGGTGGCCAGAAAGCCGATGGCGTCGGTCATGCCCGCCAGCACCGACAGGCTTGCAACCATGGCCAACCCTACACGGCCACGCCAGGCACGAACGCGAAGATGCACGGGGTTGCTCGGTTTTCGCAGTGGCGCTGGAAGCATGGTGCAAGCCTCTGTAGGAATACCTGACTAAAGAGCGAACGATTTTGTCATATAAAAAAGCCACCATAGCACTACGCATGTAGGACTATTCCCAATCTCGCGCAGGTAATATCGAACCAATTGCGAAAAAGGCATCTAATAAACGCGTCTGCCAAGGATGAGAGGCTCAGGTTTTGCCGTAATGACAAGGATCAACACAGAGGCGCAAATGCCCGCTGTGCCAGGCCAGTCAGCCTTAACAGTAGTAAGCAGAAGACCCCATGACTCAGTCTGTTTGGAATAAACCTCGACTCAAGCCCTATGCACTGGCGGCGATTCCGCTGCTGTTGATTGCTGGCGCCGTGACTCTGGCGGTACACGCGGATGACGTCTTTGCCCGGCCGGTAGATGGTGTGCAAACCCTGGTGTTTTTGCGCCACGCGGAAAAACCCGCCGATGGCCTTGGCCAGCTTACCTGCCAGGGGCTGAACCGGGCGATTGACCTGGCTACCCTGCTACCACAACGCTATGGCAAGGCCGATTATGTGTTTGCCGCCAACCCTTCGCGCCAGGTCGAAGAAGGCGCCGATGATGACGCCTACAGCTATGTGCGCCCGCTGATGACCATCAACCCCAGCGCCATCAAGCTGGGCTTGCCGATCAATCTGGAGTACTCGGCCAACGACACCCGCCAGCTGGCCAAAGAGCTGACCGACGACCAGTATCACAGCTCGACCATCTACACCGCCTGGTCCCACGGCTACTTGCCGGAACTGATCAACAGCGTCGCCAGCCAGGCACTGGGCAAGAAGACCTCGTTGACCGAAGACTGGTCCGGCGGCGACTTCGACTCGCTGTATGTGCTGACCCTGACCTGGAAAGACGGCAAGGCCACCCTGCTCAGCCGCGTCGACAAACAAGACCTCAACAATGGCGCCAAGGCTTGCCCGACCTGATCAGCCTGCCCGCACATCACGGCGCGAGCACTGTTCGCGCCGGGGCATGACGACGCACTGCCCAGCTGACACCCCCCAGCAGCATCACCACCGCCAGGGTTTCCAGCAAGGTGGGCCAGCGTTGCAGGTAGATAAAACCGTAGAGAAGCGCAAACACCGTTTCAAACACGATCAACTGCCCGCTCAGGGTCAGCGGCAAACGCCGGGACGAGGCATTCCACATGCGATTGCCAAACCATGAGCCGAGCACCGCGCAGGCCAGGTTGACCAGCCAGAACATCTGCCAGCGCTGATCACTGGCCTCGACCGTCACCGCGTCCACGGCCAGCACATGGGCGACACCCCAGATCAGCACGCCGAGCACACCGGTGGTGACACCCCACAGCGTCGACCACTCGCCACTTTCAAAGCGGCTGTGCTTCAAATACCGCGCATTCTCGATTGCAAACCAGCTCCAGCACGCCAGGGCGCCGATGCCACACAGCACCCCCAGCACCTTGGAGGCAAACGGCTGTTGCGAGGTACCACCGAACAGCGCTTCGAGGTTGATGCACAGCACCCCACCCAGAACCAGCAGCAGCGGCCACACCAGCCGCGCCAGTGGCACCGCCCCGGCATCGCGACGGCCAAGCCAGGTCATGCTTAGCGGCAATACCCCAATAATCAGGGAAGCCGCAGCGATACCCACCCACTGCACCGAAGCGGCCAGCAGCATGTAATAAATCAGATTGCCCAGCAGGGCGAACTTGACCAGTGTCAGTACATCGCGGCGGGTGAGCTGGCGCAGCAAGCGTTGGGCATTGGGCAACAACAACACCAGCGATACCGCGCCATACACGATAAAGCGCCCGCAACTGAGCAACAGCGGGCTGAATTCCGGCAACAACTTTGGCACCAGAAACACCAGCCCCCAGACCGCACCGGCCATGCCGGCATAGACTACCCCGCGTTTCATTGGCTGTTCTCTGGCTGTTGAGTATCGACAGAGCGTAGGCAGTTCAGGGGTACAGCACAAAAGATCATTTGGCATGCTGGCATTCCACCAGGGAATGGCTTATACCGTTAAATCTGAACATGGACCCTCGTAGCCGCTGCCTCGCTCCTCGCCAGCGGCTACATCAAACGAGACGACTGTGAACCGCTACCACAAACACTTGCCGCCCCTGGACAGCCTGATCACCTTCGAAGCGGTCGGCCGCAATGGCAGTTTTACCCGCGCCGCCAGCGAGCTGTGCCTGACCCAAAGTGCAGTCAGCAAACAAATCCGCGCCCTGGAAGACAACCTCAAGCTGGCCCTGTTTGAGCGTCAGGCCCGTGGTATTTGCCTGACCCAGGCCGGAGCCAGCCTGTTCAGCGAAGTCAGTACCCTGCTCGAACGCCTGCAGCACAACGTCAACAGGATCAAGGCCGCCCACGCGCCCAATGCCGTCACTGTCCTCTGCACCCATGCGGTCGCGCAGTTCTGGCTGTTTCCGCGCTTGCTCGCCTTCAACACCGAGCACCCGTCGATCACGGTGAATATTCATGCCAGCAACGATATCGACGAATCCAGTGTCGCCGATTACGACTTCGCGATTTTGTATGGCGCCGGCCAGTGGTCATCTCTGAGGGCCGAGCCGCTGTTCGCCGAAAAGGTCTACCCCGTCGCGCACCCCGACCTTGCCTTGGCCCATGTCAGCCACCCCGCCGACCTGCAAGGCTTGCCCCTGATCGAACTGGACGCTTCGGGCTGGAACTGCATGGACTGGCGCGACTGGTTCAAGCATTTTGGCCTGGAACACAAGGCCGATGCGCAACGACCGACCTTCAATCAGGTCACCCTCGCCTATCAGGCGATCGTGCAAGGCATGGGGGTGGGGCTGGGCTGGGACTTTATGGTGCGGGACAAAATCGAGCGAGGCGAACTGCGCCGCGTCGGTCCATTTGAATTTTTCAGCACAAACGCCGACTATCTGGCGCACTCTCGGCCAAAAACGTTGTCAGAAGCAGCAATTACTTTCCAGCGCTGGCTGCTCGACGACGCCCGGCGCAACCAATCTCCAATTTGCCAACAGCTCAAGGTACATGCATGAATATCCGCGTTATCGGTTTACCCCTGCTTATTGCAGCACTGTTGGGACTGGCGGGCTGCGCAACCCCGAGCGTTGTAACCTTGCAAAACGGCACGCAGTACCTGACCAAGGACCGGCCCGTCACCACCAACAAGGACGGCTTCTATGAGTTCGACGACATTGCCGGCAAGCACATCAAGGTCAGGGCCGAGGACGTGTCCACCATCAAGGCAGATTGAATCCGGTGGCTAGCTTCAAGCGGCAAGAAATCTACCTCGCTCTTCACTAGCAGCTTGCCGCTAAAAACTTGCCACTGCTTCTATTCATTCAACGCATCGAGCAGCCGGTAGTAGCTGATACCCGCCGCCACATACAGGCGCTGCAAGCTGTGGAAGGGAATCCGGCGAATCGGCGTAACCGGGAACGGGAAGTCATTGCTGGCTCCCGAAATACGCGCCGCCAGGTGCTTGCCCAAGGTCGTTGCCATGGCAATACCGCGCCCGTTGTAGCCCATCAGTATCGACAAGCCCGGCTGCGGCTCGTGCAGCTGTGGCAGCACGCTGTGGTTGAGGGCTACCCGGCCGCTCCAGCGGTATTCGATCGCCACGCCCGCCAGTTGCGGAAACAGGCTGACCAGCGAACGCTCCAGATGCGCCCAGTCTTCCGCGCGGCGCGGCTCGGAAAATGGCCCGCGCCCACCCAGCAGCACGCGCCCCTGGGCATCCTGTTTGAAGTACAGCAACAGGCGCCGCGCATCCGAACACACTTCCCCGCCCGGCAAAATGGTTTTGCGCAGCTCCGGTGAAAGCGGTCGAGTGGCAATCAAAAAGCTGTTGGCCGCCAGCACGGTTTGCCGTAATCCCGGCCACAACCCATCGGTGTAACCATTGGTGGCCAGCACCACGCGATCGGCCGTGACGCTGTGGCCCTGCGCGGTGGCCAACTGCCAGAGCGGGCCAATGCGACGCAGGTCGGTCACCCGGCTGTCGCTGTGGATGGTCACGCCACGGCCCAGCGCCGATCTGGCCAGGCCCCGGGCATAGTTAAGCGGGTGCAGGCTGCCAGCGCGAGGATCAACCCAGCCGCCCACATAATTTTGGGTACCGATACGCTGGCAAACGGCATTGGCGTCCAGCAACTCGGCCGCCACGCCGCGCTGCTGCCATTGCCGGGCGCGGTGTTCCAGGGCCTTCATCGTGCTGCTGGAATATGCAGGCTGGATCCAGCCCTTGCGCGTGGCGTCGCAGGCAATGCCGTACTCGCGAACCAACGAAAACACTTCGTCCGCCGCCCCGCCGCATGCCTCGATAATTTTTTCGCCGCGCTCGGCGCCAAAGCGTTCGAGCAACTGATCCGGGTCGTACTTGAGCCCGGGAATTACCTGCCCGCCATTGCGCCCCGAAGCGCCCCAACCCGGCTCACCGGCATCCAGCACGCAGACGCTGACGCCCGACTCGGCCAGGCGCAGAGCGGTCACCAGCCCGGTATAACCGGCGCCGACAATCGCCACATCCACCCGTTTGTTTTCCGCCAGCGGCCGGGTCAATGCACCGGGGCGGGCCGTAGCCGACCACAGTGAAGGCGGCAGTATCAGTTTCGACGGTGCTTTCATGTGCGCCTGCGCAGTGCAAAACGTCGTTCCAGACGACGCAAACCATAGGACAGCGGCAAGCTCATGGACAGATAGAGCAGCGCCACCAGGGTATAGACCGTCATGTTTTCAAAGGTTGACGATGCGATCAGCTGCCCCTGGCGGGTCATCTCGGCCACGGTGATGGTGGACACCAGCGACGAATCCTTGAGCATCATCACCAGCGTGTTGCCATAGGGCGGCAAGGCAATGCGAAACGCCTGAGGCAATACGATCCGGCGCATGATCAACAGACCGCGCATGCCGAACGACTCGGCAGCCTCGATCTGGCCGAGGTCGATGGCCTGGATCCCGGCACGGAAGTTCTCGGCCTGATAGGCCGAATAGGCGATCCCCAGACCGACCACGCCAGCCTGCATGGCGCTGAGCTGGATGCCGAAGTCGGGCAATACGAAATAGATATAGAAAAGCTGCACGATGATCGGCAGGCCGCGAATCACATTGACCACGCCAATGGCGAACAATGCGATGGCGCGGATTTTGGAAACCATCATCAGCGCGAACAACAGGCCAATCACTGAACTGAGCACGAACGAGCCCGCCGTGACCTGCACAGTGACCACTGCCCCCTTGAGCAGAATCGGAAGAAAGTCCAACGCGTCCTGGAGAAACATAAACTACCTGCGCAACGCTACAAGAAGTGGCCCGCCGCAACGCGGGGGCCACAGGGTCATCAGTTCAGCTGCCACTTCTCGATGATGCGTTGCAAGGAGCCGTCAGCCTTGATCGCTGCGATGCCCTTGTTGACCTGAGCCAGCTTCTCGGCGTCGCCCTGACGCATCACCAGGCATACATCGCCCATCACCACCGGCACGTAAGTGCTCGACAGTTTCACGTCCGGGTTTTTGCCCTGGGCCAACTGGTAGGCGATGATCGGGCGATCACCGAAAGCAGCCTTGATGCGCCCCAGCTTCAGGTCGCGCATCAGGTCGGGGATGGAGTCG
Organism: Pseudomonas sp.; assembly: GCA_044377555.1. Taxonomy (GTDB): domain Bacteria; phylum Pseudomonadota; class Gammaproteobacteria; order Pseudomonadales; family Pseudomonadaceae; genus Aquipseudomonas. Next base: position 5,346 of record JBILYW010000028.1, on the reverse strand, counting down.
TAGCTGCGCACTTCCTTGAAGCCGCCGTGCTTGTTCAGCGCATCAAGGAACACTGTACCCACCTGGGCACCGACCACTTCCCCGGCCAGGTCATCCATGGTTCTGTATTCTTTTTGATCGTCAGCTTTAACGATCAGGCCTTCGCCATAGCTGAAAATCGGATCGGAATATTGCACGACCTTTTCACGCTCAGGGGTTTTGAGCATGGCGGCGGAAATCAGGTCGATCTTGTTGGTGGTCAGCGAGGGGATCAGTGCAGCAAACGTGGTTTGCTGGATCTCGGTATCAAACCCTCCGGCTTTGCCGACGGCTTCGGCCGCGTCGACCATCATGCCCTGGATTTTGCCGCTCTTGATGTCGAGGAAGGTGAACGGGATACCCGTTGCGGTCGCACCGACTTTGTAAACTGGCTCTGCAACGGCGTTGACTGATCCAATCAACCCACCAGCCATTGCGCAAACGAGCGCCAGTACTTGAAAAGGTTTTTGCATTGCGAATCTCCCTGTGGTCGCTTTTATTGTTCCTGTTCGGCACTCAACATCCCTTGGACTCTCTGGTACAAAATGCCGGCATCGACTATAACCAATTTACTTAAATCGTAAAGAGATTTATAGATATCGCATATCGATATCTATGTACCTGAAAAATGCCAAGGATGCGCCATGAGCGATAACAACAACCCTCTTTTCAATCAGTCACTGGAAAAGGGCCTGGCCGTACTTCGCGGTTTTGGCGCCGCGCGGCGCACCATGACCCTGGCCGACATTGCGCTGGCGGCAGGCATCAGCAAAAGCTCGGCCCAGCGCATGGTGCATACCCTTGAGGAGCTGGGCTACATACGCAAGCACGCACAAAGCCGGCGCTTCCAGCTGACCCCCAAGGTGATGGAAATCGGCTACAACTATCTGGCTGCCGACATTCTGGTGGATGTGGCCAACCCCTACCTGGCCGAGCTCAACCAGATCACCGGTGAGACCATCAACCTGACAGAGCCCGACGGGCTGGACATGGTGTATGTCTCGCGCTTTGTGGCGCCAAAATTCATCCCGATCCATATGCCCATTGGCAGCCGCATCCCCATGTATTGCACCGGGGCCGGCCGCGCGTACCTGAGCGGCCTGGGTGATGACGAGGTGCACCGCATGCTTGCAAGCAGCAATCGGGTTGAGCTGACCCGGCACACACTGACCGATGCGTCGGCCATCTTCGACCGCGTGCTGACGTGCCGCAAACTGGGATATGCCACCAACAAGGAAGAAATGTTCCTCGGTGACATGACCCTGGCCGCGCCCATTTTCAACAGCAACGGCGTGCCGGTAGCGGCCGTACATGTAGTGGTGCCCACCAGCCGCTGGACCCTGCAGGATGCCGAAGACAAGATGGCCTCTTCGGTGATCCAGTGCGCCCGGGCGATCAGCAATTCGATCAGGACGCTGTAGTGTGTAATCGCCGGGGTGCGCAGCCTCGCTGCGCTCCTCGGCGACTACGGGTATCATGCCGCGCTATTCCCCTGCGTTCGGTAACTCTTTATGCCCAGTATCTCCCCAGCCACGCCCACCAGAGGCTGGTCATTCTGGTGGAAGCCTTTGCTGTTTCTGCTGGTAGCCGGTATTGGCCTGTACTACGTCAAGTGGTCGCCCTACTACTTCAAGGCCTTTGTCGCGGCCGACAACCACAGCATCGGCGCTTCGATCCTCAACGATAACCAGGGCGAACCCGTCGCCGCCGCACTGGCTTATGCCAAGGTGTACTTCCTGGCAATCTGGAAAGCGGCCGTGCTGGCGGTCATTCTCGGCTCGCTGATCCAGGTCCTGATCCCCCGTGACTGGCTGCTGCGCCTGTTCGGCAAGGCCGGTCTGGGCTCGACCCTGCGCGGCGGCCTGTTCGCCTTGCCGGGCATGATGTGCACCTGCTGCGCAGCCCCCGTGGCCGCCGGCATGCGCCGGCAAAATGTTTCGGTCGGCGCCGCCCTGGCCTTCTGGATCGCCAACCCCGTCCTCAACCCCGCGACGTTGGTCTTCATGGGCTTTGTGCTGGGCTGGGGCTTCAGTGCGCTGCGCCTGGTGGCGGGCATCGTGCTGGTGGTGGGGGTCTCGCTGATCGCGCAACGCATCTCGCGACCCGAAAGCATCCCCGAGGCCGCGCTGGATGCGGTGTCGCAAGCCAGCCTGAGCGATCAGCAGAACTTCTTCAGCCGCTGGGGCCGCAGCTTGTGGCAACTGTTCTGGAACACCATTCCGGTCTATCTGTTGGCGGTGCTGTTGCTGGGCGCGGCACGCGTGTGGCTGTTCCCCCATGTAGACGGCGCCATGAGCGACAGTCTGATGTGGCTGGTACCGCTGGCAATCATCGGCACGCTGTTCGTCATCCCGACGGCGGCAGAAATCCCGATTGTGCAGACCATGATGGCCCTGGGCATGGGCACCGCCCCCGCCGTGGCGCTGCTGATGACCTTGCCGAGCGTGAGCCTGCCGTCGCTGTTGATGCTGCGCAAGGACTTCGACGCCCGCGTGCTGGTCAGCGTGGCACTGATGACCATGGTGGTCGGTGTGCTTAGCGGGCTGGTGGGGATGTGGTTGCTCTGACAATCACCGCAACCCGGTAATTCAGCTGTTGCCCAGAATCAGGCTGCGGTAATGGCCCGGGTTGGTCCCCGACCACTTGCGAAAAGCCTTGTAAAACGAGCTGGTGTCGGCAAAGCCCAGGCGCAGGGCGATGTCGGCAAAGCTGTGGTCGGGTTCGGCCAGCCAGCCAATCGCCAGCTCCTTGCGCACACCATCCTTGATGCCTTGAAAGGTTTGCCCTTCGTCCGCCAGACGGCGACGCAGGGTCGACGCCGACATGCACAGGCTCTGCGCCATGCCCTGGGTCTCAGGCCACAGTTCGGCAGGCTGCTGGCGCAACGCCTGCTTGATCTGGCTGGCCAGGCTTTGCGGGTCGCGGTACTTGACCAGGATATTGGCCGGCGCCTCGGCCAGAAACCGCCTCAGCTCCTGGGCATTGCGCCTGATCGGCGCATCCAGGCAGTCCGCCGCGAAAATCATCCGCGTGCGGGGCCGGTCAAAGCGCAGGTTCTCGGAGAACATCACCTCGTAGTCTTCGCAATAATCGGGCGCCGCACAGCGCAACTCTATCGCCAGGATCGGGATCCGCCGCCCGGCCAGCCAGCAGGCCACACCGTGCACGATCATCCAGTAGGTGAAGTAGGTGAAGCCACGCCCCGGATTCGAGTCAGGCTCCTGGAGGACGATTTCCGCCAGGCTTTGCTGGCGCACCAGCCGCGCCGGCAAGCGCTCCAGCATCAACGACAGGAACCCCAGCACCACCTCCAGCCCCTGAGCCAGAGTCGGCTGGGCCATGGCCGTACGGCACATGAATTCCAGGCTGCCGGAGCGCAGCTTGCGCGGGTCCATGCCGAAAAACTCATCATCCAGACGCCGCGCCAGCAGCCGCCACATCCGCGCATAGACCAATGCAGGCACACGGGCATCCGGCTGGTCGAGCAGCGCAGGGGCAATGCCGACCTTGTACAGCACTTCGTCCGTGGCGCTACCCGGCGCACAGCTCTGCAGCAGGGCCTCGCGCACCAGATAAATGGAGATGGTGTCCTTGTTCAGCATGGCCCCTGATCCAGATCCGATGTCCGTTAGATGTCGGCCATCTTAAGCAGCGCAGATCAAAAAGCCAGTAGTACCTTAGGCGTGTACGGGCATCGTCACCGGCGGTGCTGCCAAACGCTTGGCCAGCAACCCGGCAAACGCCACCACCGGCACCACCACAGTGGCCAGGGCCAGCCACAACAGCCCGGCAAACCCTCCCAATCGCAGCTTCGCGCAGCCCGTCAGCGGCCACACAAACCCTCCCGTAATTGACCCGCGACTGCGTCTCAAAAAAGTGGGCGAACCCTCATCTAAAACCCGTGCTAGAGCGCTCAATTAAGGTTCAGTTAAGTTTCGGGCGCTAACGTGACCGGCGAGTCACAAATGACTCGCATTAGCTTTTCCCCTGCTCCACCACAGAGGATGAACGATGGATAACAAGGTGACACAGCTCTCGGCTGCAGCGACTGCCCCTCCTGAAACGGAGCCTGCTGGCGCAGCACTGCAGCTCATTGTTAAAGGTTTTCTGCATTTCCATCGCGAGGTCTTCCCGCAACAGCAAGACCTCTTCAAAAAACTGGCCACCGCTCAACGCCCTAGGGCGATGTTTATCGCCTGCGCCGACTCTCGAATCGTCCCCGAACTGATTACCCAAAGTGCTCCTGGCGATTTGTTCGTCACCCGCAACGTCGGCAACGTCGTACCGCCTTACGGCGAGATGAATGGTGGGGTCAGCACGGCGATCGAGTACGCCAACCTGGCACTGGGCGTACAGCACATCATCGTGTGCGGGCACTCCGACTGTGGCGCGATGCGCGCCGTACTCAACCCGCAAAGCCTGGAAAAAATGCCCACGGTCAAAGCCTGGCTGCGCCATGCCGAAGTGGCCAAGAGCATGGTTCAGGAGAACTGTTCATGCGCCAATGAAGCTGAAAGCATGCACGTGCTCACCGAAGAAAACGTGATTGCTCAGTTGCAGCACCTGCGTACTCACCCCTCAGTCGCTTCGCGCATGGCCAGCGGCCAGTTGTTTATCCATGGCTGGGTCTACAACATCGAAACCAGCCAAATCAAAGCCTACGACGCAGAATCAGGCAGTTTCCTGCCACTGGACAACCTCCAGACAATCCCTTGCGCGACACCTAAAGCGCGCTTCTAAACATGTCCCAATGAGGTAGCGATGGCGGCCAAGCATGACGCCAGGCCTTGCCACGCCCCAAGAACCCCCTAGGGAGAATCATCATGCGTGCTGCGCAATTAAAAGCAGTATTGCCACGGGAGCTATTGGCCTCTGTGGTTGTGTTTCTGGTCGCCCTGCCCTTGTGCATGGGCATCGCCATCGCCTCCGGGATGCCACCGGCCAAAGGCTTGATCACCGGCATTATCGGCGGCCTGGTCGTGGGCTGGCTGGCGGGATCGCCGCTCCAGGTCAGCGGCCCGGCAGCCGGCCTGGCCGTGCTGGTCTTCGAAGTGGTGCGCCAGCACGGTATGGCCATGCTGGGGCCGATCCTGCTCTTGGCAGGGTTTTTACAACTGGTGGCCGGACGCTTGCGTTTGGGCTGCTGGTTCCGCGTGACCGCTCCGGCAGTGGTCTACGGCATGCTTGCCGGGATCGGGGTGCTGATTGTGCTGTCGCAACTGCATGTGATGCTCGACGGCGCGCCAAAACCCTCAGGCCTGGATAACCTTGCAGGCTTCCCGCAAGCAGTGGCGCACGCCATTCCAAGCCTTGGCTGGCAGGCTGGCC
>JBILYW010000391.1:0-4236 GCA_044377555.1 Pseudomonas sp. | reverse complement strand
TTGCTCCGGATGCCCAAGGCGCGTGGACTGCACGTGCAGCAGCTCGCCCACCCGTCCCCACAGCTGCTGTTCAAGCACGCCGCTGCCATTGGCAAGATGGAAAATCGCTTCGCCCAGATTGTTCACCAGCGCGCAGTAGCCCACCCGCTGCCAGGCTTTTTGCGCGCTGTAATAGACCGAGCTGCGGGTGCGTTCATCCAGTTCGCTCAGGCGCTCGGCGGGCCAGACTTCAGGCACCAGCTTGGTGCCTTCCAGATCGCGGATCCAGACCTGGTTGGGCAGCCCGTCTTCAGCAAAGCCGATAACCGTGTTCTGCAAATGCGGCTCCAGCGCTACACCCTGACGGAACAGGCAATACAGCACGCCGCCAAGCATCCGGGCAGCATAGGCATCCAGCCATTGCAGCGTGGCCTGCTCAACGGGCAAACCGGTGTTGTCGGCGTAACGTTGTACCTGCTGGCGGCAAACGCTGCGGCCTTGTTGATCCCAGGTGAACAGCGCCATAGCCACTTGCGGCCGATACCGCTCGCGGTCGGCGACGGGCAGGTTTTCCCGGTAAACGATACCGAAGCACTCGGTGACTTCGCGGGCCTCCTCCAGCGTCCCTAGGGCGCTGAGGTCCAGGCTGGTGGCGCTGGGTTCGGGCATCAGCCTGAACCCGGGTTGCTGCACCGCCAGCTCGCTCATGACGGGCCGCAGCAGACGAGTCAGGGCAACGGCGCTATCCAGTTCATACCAGGCGTTCTTGCGCACGCAGTTGGTGAGGCGCACATGCATCGAGAACTTCATGAAATAGGGCATCTGCGGGTGGTAGAGGGTGCGCACCGACGACGTGGGGTACATGCCCTGCCCCAGAGGCCCGAGGTACTCGATCAACCCCTGCTGTTGCGCGCGCTGCACCAACGGGTCGGCAAGCACCCGGGCAACTTCCCAGGGGTGGCACGGGTAGGCATCGTCGCGCCCTGACAATTGGCGCAGGGTGCTGCGCGGGTCCTCGCCCTGATGGCGAATCAGCGTCGGCTCGACCTTGAACCAGTGCAATTGAAAGTGCGCACCGACTTCCGGCGAACAGGCCAGCAAATCGTCATGGGAGATGCCCTCGCGGCTTTTCGGCGTCGGATGCAGGGCGTGACCCCACAACTGATTTTGCTCAGACGCCAGCAGGCTGTCGACCGCGTCGTTGGCCGGGCGTGAATGACGCAGGAAAGTGCGGGTGATTTGCAGGCTGTTGGCGACCTGTTGCAGCATCTCGCCAACGCGCTCGGCGCCACTCAGCGGGGTACAAAGCAGCCGCGCCAGTTCCTGGGCGTCCAGAGGGCGCCAGCTGTGGTTGCTGCCTTTGAAATAGGGAGCGCCTATGTAGTGGCAGCGACCCAGCAAGCTGCTGCGGTCGATGCGGACGACCAGGCGGCCACCGGGCAGGCAAATGCCGACGCAACGGCCGTTGGCCTGGCGCAGGCTCATCGGCAGGTCCTGCGCCCGATAGTTCAGGTCCGCTTCGTTGCGCGGCAAAGCGTACTCACGCAGGTAGCAATTGAGCAGGCACTCGATGGCATGCCGCTGGGCTTCACCATCAAGGGCGTGGTCATGCAGGGAGGCGGTGTTGAGCGATGCGGTATTCAGAGCAGGCGTCATGCTGGAATCTCCCGGGAAGTTATCAATAGAGGGCGCGCGAGCACCATGGCTGCGATGGCCGCCAGGCACGCGACGAGAAAGGGCGACGCGATACCGCAGGCCTGGGTGACCACCGCAGCAGTGACACCGGCCGCAGTGCCGGCCCACTTGCCACTGGAGTCGAACCAGCCGAACAGGCGACCGGCGCTGCCTTTTTGGCTACGCTGGCTCAGGCATCGGTGCAGCCCGACAAAACTGAGCAGCATGCCGGCACCACTGAGCAGTCGCAGGGCGAACAGCGGCTCGGCCTGCACACTCCAGAATTGCAGCGCGTTACTGATGGCCAGCAGCGCCAGCCCGGGCAGCAGCAGGTTGCCCTGATGTTTCTGCACCCAGGGCAACGCCAGCAGGTAAACCAGGTTGGGCAAGCTGTAGAGCAGACCGATCAAGGCATCGTTGCCAATGTTCAGTTGCTCGCCGAAGAGGACAAAGTAGGGAAAGGTCACAACCATCGCGAAGCTGAACAGGAACTGCACCGCCAGCAGCCGTGGCATGTCATCCGGCAACGTACCCGCCACCCCGGCTTTCTTGCTGTCCAGGGCATGCTTGGGGGCGTCCTTGGGCAGTGGCAGGACAAGTACGAAAGCCAGCAGCGGCAACCAGGCCAGGTAGAGATACAGGCTTGCCCCCAAGCCTCGTGAGATCAGCAACCCCAACAGAATCGGACCCGTGATCAGTGCCAGCCGTGCCGAATACTGGGTCCAGTTGAGCGCGCGGGACAGGTCGCCCTCCTTGAACTGGGTCGAGAGGTAGGCGTTGGACGCCGCCATCGCACCGCCGAAGGTGCCCTGAATGATCAATGCCACGACGAAAACCGTCAGGTTGGGGCTCAGGCCTGCCAGCAAAAAGCCTGCGAACAACCCCCCATGGGCGCGCAGCAAGGACAGGCGACAACCGTTTCGGTCGGCCCAGCGCCCCCAGACCGGCGCCGCCAGGGCGGTGCACAGCGTCGGCAGTACAAACAGCACACCGATGGCCCAACCCGGTGTACCGGGCGCCAGATCGGCAAGGATGCGCGGCAGGTACAAGGGAATACCCAACGCCGTGAAGGCCGACAGGTAATGCCCCAGCAAGACGCTGCTGATCAGACGGCGCTGCATGGACCATCCTCCAGCAGGAAATTTGCCGCGCTGTAGCCATAGAACTTGTTGATATCACTCGCACCGGAATGCGCCTTGCTGAACAGGCTCCCGGCGCTGAGCAGGTACTTGACCGGCAGTTTCGGGCTGTCGAGCAGCCAGCAGCGGGCGTCGTGGCAGTCGATGCCTTGCGCGTCCAGTTGCTCCAGGCAGGTCATCAGACGCTGACGCAGCCTGCCGTACAAACTGGCTCGAGTGGCCAGGCCTGCGCCGGCAATCGCTTCCAGGATCGCCACGATATTCAGTTGCAAGGTGATGGTGCAGAACATCTCCGCCAACGGCTGGCTGCTATCGACGAGAATCCGCTCATCCTGCAGGGTGGCAGGCAGATCGGCGAGGTCCGGACAACTCGCGGCAAAGCGACGGGGCCACAAGCGCGCAGCGTCGTTGTCCTTCATCAGCAGGCGCAAAGGCTGCCCTGCTTCGAACATCAACACCGCGTTCTGCTGGTTAGCCTCCAGTGCGATGCCGTAACGCAGCCACAGCCGCAGATGAACCTGCAGCAGCAGGTCAAGGTAGTCGTCCAGCCAGTGCTGCAACGACCCGGCATAGAAGCGCCCTACCAGTTGTTCGAGGAACAGGCGCCCATCGGCAAGCGGGCTGGCCAGCGCAGCGACCGGCACCAGAGTGGTGTTCTCCAGCCCCGTCGGGTAACGGCGCACGATATAGGCCAGGTGACGGCTTTCGGCGGCATGCCCCCCGTGCTTTTCATCGACGTGCACATAACGCGACGCCAAGGCCGGATCCCGCTCGGCCAGGGCCAGCAGCGTGGTCTGGAACCAGTGACCGTCATACAGGGTACTCGGCTTGATCAGGCGCAAATTGCGCGCCCCCAAGGTAGTGACCAGCAACGGCAATTTGATATGCCACTGCGGTTGATCGACGCACACCACGGTGCGCACGGACAGCGTGGGCTCGACCTGCATGGCACTGCGCGGAGCCTTGAGCGTGCCTTCAGGCAGGCCGTATTGCTCCAGCTGGTCCCAGGTCAACGGGTGTACGGGCAGTAATGCGTGGCTGTTTTGCAGGGTCGGTGACAAGCCGACTTCCTCGAAGTCCGGCCAGTGCGGTGGCTGCGGGCTGGTCAGGGTCAGGGCGTGACGGGGGATCGCCAGCCACTTGAGTTCAAAGCGCGGTGCAAACTCCGGTGCATAGGCTTTGAGTGCAGCGGCATCGAAGCCGCTTTTGGCCCGCGCCGTCGGGTAGAACGGGTGGTCCAGGTAACTCGCCAGCTGATCGATTTTCAGCAGCCTCTGCGCCCAGTCCCTGAGCCCGGTCACGTCCCCCAGAGCGGGAGCGTGCTGGTGATAGGCCTGATTGCACAGGGTCCGGTGTTCGGTCGCACAATCCGCCTCTTTCAGATACGCCGCAAACAACGTGAGGCTTTCGTCATCCAGACCGTGGCTCAGGCAGCTCAGCCACA
>JBILYW010000390.1:0-4241 GCA_044377555.1 Pseudomonas sp. | reverse complement strand
GCGTCAGCTATGAAGAGCTGGAACCGTTTTTCGACTATGCCGAAAAAGTGTTCGGTACTTCGGGCCAGGCCTGGACAGTCAACGGTCAACTGGTGGGCGAAGGCAAAGGCGGCAACCCTTATGCGCCCGATCGTTCCGATAATTTCCCGTTGTTGTCGCAGAAGAACACTTACTCCGCGCAACTGTTTCAAAAAGCGGCCAATGACGTGGGCTACAAGCCTTACAACCTGCCATCTGCGAACACCTCCGGGCCTTATACCAACCCGTATGGTGCACAAATGGGCCCGTGCAATTTCTGCGGCTTCTGCAGCGGTTATGTCTGCTACATGTATTCCAAGGCATCGCCCAACGTAAACATCCTGCCGGCGCTCAAGCCGCTGCCGAACTTTGAGCTGCGCCCTGATTCGCATGTGATCCGGGTCAACCTGGACAGCACTAAAACCAAGGCCACCGGCGTGACTTACATCGATGCCCTGGGCCGTGAAATCGAACAGCCGGCCGATCTGGTGATTCTCGGTGCATTTCAACTGCACAACGTGCGGTTGATGCTGCTCTCGGGCATCGGCAAGCCTTACAACCCGGTCACCAATGAAGGTGTGGTGGGCCGTAACTTCGCCTACCAGAACATGGGCACCATCAAGGCCTACTTCGATAAAGACGTGCACACCAACAACTTCATCGGCGCGGGCGGCAATGGTGTAGCGGTCGATGATTTCAACGCGGACAACTTCGACCACGGGCCCCATGGCTTTGTCGGGGGCTCGCCGATGTGGGTCAACCAGGCTGGCAGCCGACCGATTGCCGGCACTTCCAACCCGCCGGGTACTCCGGCCTGGGGTAGCGCCTGGAAGCGTGCAACCGCCGATTACTACACCCACCAGGTGTCGATGGACTCACACGGTGCGCATCAGTCCTACCGTTGTAACTACCTCGACCTTGATCCGGTGTACCGCGATGCCTACGGCCAACCGCTGCTGCGGATGACCTTCGACTGGCAGGAAAATGACATCAAGATGAACCGTTTCATGATGGAAAAAATGGGCAAAATCGCCGAAGCGATGAACCCCAAAGCCATCGCCCGAATCGGCAAGCAGGTCGGTGACCATTTCAACACGGCCTCCTACCAGACCACTCACCTGAACGGTGGCGCGATCATGGGCACCGACCCTAAGACCAGCGCCCTGAATCGCTACTTGCAGAGCTGGGACGTGCACAACGTGTTTGTGCCGGGTGCTTCTGCCTTCCCGCAAGGTTTGGGATACAACCCGACAGGCTTGGTTGCCGCGTTGACCTATTGGTCGGCCCGGGCGATCCGTGAGCAGTACCTGAAAAACCCCGGCCCACTGGTTCAGGCATAAGGAGCGATGACCATGAAAGCATTTGTTATCGCGACCCTGACCTTGTTCGCCAGCTTCTCGGCGGTGGCCGCAGACAGCGACCCGCAGGCCCTGGTCAAGCAAGGTGAATACCTGGCGCGCGCCGGTGACTGCGTGGCGTGCCACACGGCCAAGGACGGCAAGCCGTTCGCCGGTGGCCTGGCGATGGAAACCCCGATCGGCACGATTTATTCGACCAACATCACGCCGGGCAAAAATGGCATTGGCAGTTACAGCTTCGAAGATTTTGACAAGGCTGTGCGCCATGGCATTGCCCAGAACGGCAGCACGCTGTACCCGGCCATGCCGTACCCGTCTTATGCGCGGGTCAACCAGGCCGACATGCAGGCCTTGTATGCCTACTTTATGCGGGGCGTAAAACCCGTCGAGCAGGAGAACAAGGAGGCCGATATCCCTTGGCCGCTGAGCATGCGCTGGCCGCTGGCAATCTGGCGCTGGCTGTTTGCCCCGGCGGTTGAGGATTTCAAGCCTGAGGCCGGACAAGACCCTGTGGTCAGTCGCGGTGCTTATCTGGTGGAAGGCCTTGGCCATTGCGGCGCGTGCCATACGCCACGGGCGTTGACCATGCAGGAAAAGGCCCTGGGTGCGAGCGACGGCAGTGCATTCCTGTCAGGCAGCGCTCCGCTGGAAGGCTGGATCGCGAAAAACCTGCGCGGCGACCACAAGGACGGACTGGGCAGTTGGAGCGAAGAGCAGCTGGTGCAATTCCTCAAGACCGGGCGCAGTGATCGCAGCGCGGTATTTGGCGGCATGAGCGATGTGATTGTGCACAGCATGCAGTACATGTCTGACGCCGACTTGACGGCCATTGCCCGCTATCTGAAGGCTCTGCCTGCTGTGAACCCGGCGGATATGCCGCACCAGTACGATCCGGCAGTGGCAGATGCCCTGTGGAACGGTGATGACAGCAAGCGCGGCGCGGCGGTGTACATCGACAACTGCGCGGCTTGCCATCGCACTGACGGTCACGGCTATACCCGCGTGTTCCCGGCATTGGCGGGCAACCCGGTGTTGCAGTCGGACGACCCGACGTCGCTGATCCATATCGTGCTTAAGGGTGGGACGTTGCCTGCGACGCATACGGCGCCGTCGACCTTCACCATGCCTGCCTTCGACTGGCGCTTGTCGGATCAGGAAGTGGCCGATGTGGTCAACTTCATCCGCACCAGCTGGGGCAACCAGGCCGGGGAAGTGAAGGCCGGGGATGTTAAGGCGATTCGCACACCCTGAGTATTGGGTGGGAGCGGGCTTGCTCGCGATGCAGTTGACTCGGTATGCCTGAATTACCGATTCGATCCCATCGCGAGCAAGCCCGCTCCCACAGTGGGTATTCAGGGTTGTTTTGCACCCGTCCCAAACCACTTCTGCGACAACGCCTCCAGCCGCCCATCAGCCTTGATCCGTTGCAGCGCCTTGTCCAGGCTGGCCTGGAACGCCGGGTTGCCCTTCTGGAAGGGAATCGCCAGCGCCACCTCTTCGTCCGTGACCGGCGGCTTTGGCGCTACGGTCATCAGAGGTTGACGTTCGACAAACTGGCTGCCCTGGGCTACGCCTAAGTACTGACCCTGAAGTGTTGCAAGGGTAGTGGCCGGGCGCGGTTTTTCTGGCTGGGCGATCGTCTGCGCCGAGGTGTAGCTGTAAGGTTCGCTGAAGTCGAAACGATCCTGAAGTTCGGGGGTCAAAGCGATGTGGTTAATGGCCACATCGTATTTACCGTTTTCGACACCTGACAGCAGGTCATTGCTGTCAGTCACAAGGATGGAGGGATGCACTTCCAGCTCTTGGGCCAGCAGCTCGGCCAGTTCCACTTCAAAGCCGGCCAGACGCCCGTCCTGCTTGAAGCTGAAGGGAGGGGTATCGGCCTCCAGGGCGATGCGCAGTTCACCCCGGTCGTTTACGTCGTCGATCAGTTCGGCTTGAGCAAAAGGGCTCGCCAGTGGCAGTAAAAGCATCAGGCCTGGCAGAAAACGCATGGTCACTCCTTTGAATTTGATGCAAGCGATTCGCAACTGGTGTGCGCTTTGCTTTATGTTGGTCAATTGCGGCGTTGGACAACAGATTGTCTCAAAGTTGTCCGGGGCCTGAGTTTTTTGCAAAAACCGGAGAAAAAAATGAAAGCTCTACTGTCTCGTGTTGCGTTGGCTTCTGTATTGATGGGCGCTTCAGTTATGGCCACGGCCGCCGGTATGCCGACCACCCCGGCCCCCAAGGGCGCCGAAGTGTTTATCGTGTCCCCTGCAGACGGTGCCACTGTGGATAAAACCTTCACCGTTAAATTCGGCGCCAAAAATGTCGCCATCGCCCCGGCTGGCGACCAAACCGCAAACACCGGCCACCACCATCTGCTGATTGATGTCGACACTCTGCCCGCCGCCGCCATGCCAATCCCGGCGGACGCCAACCACGTGCACTTCGGCAAGGGCCAGGTCGAAACCGAAGTCACCCTGACACCGGGCAAGCACACTCTGCAACTGGAACTGGGCGACAAAAACCACGTACCGTTTGAGCCTGCCGTTGTTTCGAAAAAAATCACCGTCAATGTGAAGTAGTTTTCAACACGGTCATAAAAAAGGGAGACCCGAGGGTCTCCCTTTTTATTGAGGCGCGTTTTAGAACAGCACGCGGCAACGGATAGTGCCTTTGATGGTCTGCAGCTTCTCTTGCGCCAGGTCCGAGGACTCGGCGTCGACGTCGATCACTACATAACCAACTTTTTCGTTGGTTTGCAGGAACTGGCCGGAGATGTTGATCCCGTTTTCGGCGAAGACCTTGTTGATCTCGCTCATCACACCCGGAATGTTCTCGTGGATGTGCAGCAGGCGGTGCTTGCCAGGGTGAGCCGGC
>JBILYW010000389.1:0-4244 GCA_044377555.1 Pseudomonas sp. | reverse complement strand
ACCGCACCCATCGGACGGCGCCATTTCACATCACCGGTGCGCATGTCGATCGCCACGATTTCACCGAAAGGCGGCGCCCAGCAAGGCATGCCTGCCCAGTTCTGCGCGTTCAGCAGGCTCATCCCGAAAGGCGCGCCGATCTGCGGGTAGAACCCGTTTTCGTTGCCCGCGGTTTTCGGCTGTTTGTCGTAGGAAGCGCGATCCCACAGCTTGATCATCTGCACAATGTGCGAGGTGTTCACAATGGCGACCTGGCTGACCGGGTCAAATGCCACACCGCCCCATTGCACGCCCCCGGCACTGTCCGGATAGGCCAGTACGCCGTTGCCTTTGGTGCTGGGTGGCGAGTACATGCCGTTATATTCCAGGCCGTCCCACATTTTCGAGCACTGGCCAAAACCGACGATGTCGGCGATTTTCCAGATTGGCGGCTTTTTGGACTGGTCCATCAACGGTGCAGGTTTGGTCGGGAACGGTTGTGTCGGCGAGTAGACTTCCCCGGCCACGTCACCTTGTGGCACCGGGCGTTCTTCAATTGGCCACACGTCCTCACCGGTTCGGCGGTCAACCGTGAACAGGAAGCCCATTTTGGTTGCTTGCACCAACGCAGCCACGGGTTTGCCATTGACGGTAATGTCCATCAGTGTCGGCGCGGAGTTTATGTCGTAGTCCCACAAGTCGTGGTGAACCCACTGACGGGACCAGACAACCTTGCCCGTATTGATATCCAGAGCGGTGGTCGAGGTACCCAGCGGAATCGGTTTGGTCCGGTTGCCGCCCCAATAGTTGGGCGAAGGCGAGGACACGGGGATGTACAGCAAGCCCAGTGCCGGGTCGTATGACATGGCGGTCCAGATGTTGGCGGTACCGGTTTTACCTGCCTCTTCATCAGGGATCGGTTTGAATTCCCACTCCAGTGCGCCTGTACGGGCGTTGAGGGCAAACAGCGAGCCCGGCGACTCGACTTCATATTCCCAGTCTTTACCGGCCCAGCCGACGATCAGCTTGTCACCGATAACGGTAGGTGGTTGCAGCTGCGACAGCGGCCATTTGGCGTTGACGGTGTTCCATTGGTTGACGTCCACCACACCGTTCTTGCCGAAGCCTTCGCACGGCTTGCCGGTGTCGGCATCCACCGCATACAGCTGCGCGGTCATGTTGCCCAGATACACCATCTTCTGGCAGGCCACGCCCGCTTGCGGGGTCTTCTCCTGCCAATACGACACGCCGCGTGATTTGAGCGCGGGCTGTGTTTCGGCCACCAGTTGCGACTTGGTGTCGTAGGTCCACTTCTCTTTGCCGGTCTCTGGCTCCAGGGCGATGATCCGGTAAAAAGGCGTGCCGACGTACAGCGTGTCATTGGCAAAAATAGGGGTGGCGGACCAGACCGACGGCGGTATTTTGCCGGTGCCGGAGGACATGTCTCCGGTGAAGTACTGCCAGACCTTGGTCAGTTTGCCGACGTTGTCCTTGTTGATTTGAGTCAGTGGCGAATACTTCTGCGCACTCAGTTGTCCGTGAAAGCTGTCCCATTCCTTGCCGCTGGGAATGGGCAGTTTGGCGTCTTCGGCAGAGATGCTGGACGGCGCCAGCAACGGAGGTGGAACGGTGTAGGTGTCTTGCGCGTGGGCGTTGGAAACACCTGCCAGCAAGCACAGCGCCGGTGCAGTCAAAAGATGTTTTTTGATCCCGTTCATATCGCGCTCCTTGTTGGCTTGGCGCCAAAGGTTTCAATGACAACACCCACGGCGTAGACCACCAGAACGGCAACGGACCACCAGCCGTGCAGCAGGCTCGCGGCGAAAATCGTCCCGATTGCACCGGCCCAACTCAAAAAGATGACGAAGTTTCGCAGGCCTCCTGCCTTGGTTTGAACCAGCAGTACGCCCAAAACAAACAGCACGAATTCGGCAAACATCGTTGTGATTGCCCCCCCGGAATCGGTTACGCCGGACAACGGGGTGAAGAATCGCCAGGCCGTAATGGCCAGGGCGACCAGGGCCGTAATGATCATGATGTAGGCACCGAGATGGCGCCTGGGCGGTGCATAGGCAGCAGAAGTACTCATCCCTTTCTCCTTTCCGTTTCATGCCTTCAGGCATCAGGAGGGTGAGTGTAGCCAAGGCGGGAGAAAAGACAGGGAGGAAGCAAACGGCAGGAATCTTTGTGGGAGCGTCGCACCGACGCTCCCACAGGAATTGTGAGTGTCAGTGCGCTTGCTCAACCTCTGCCGGCGCATCCTTGGTCACGTGCCGCACCAGTTTGCCGATGGTCAAACCCTGGAACAGGATCGACGACAGCACCACGATGTAGGTGATGCTCAGGATCAGGTCGCGCTCCGGGCCCAGTGGCAAGGCCAGAGCCAGTGCGACCGAGACACCACCGCGCAGGCCGCCCCAGGTCAGGATGCGGATGGTGCCGCGGGGCACGGTGCGCCAGCGGCGCAGAAGTACAATGGCCGGGGCCACGGTCAACAGGCGCGAGAGCAAAATGGCCACGGCCAGTACGCTGGCAGCCAGCAAATGCAGCCACGAGAACGGCAGCAGCAACAGCTCCATGCCGATCAGCGCAAACAGCAGCGCATTCAGCATGTCATCGAGCAATTCCCAGAAGCCGTCCATGTAGCGACGGGTCATCTCGTTCATGGCCTTGTTGCGGCCCAGATTGCCGATGATCAGACCGGCGACCACCATCGCAATCGGCGCCGACACATGCAGCTCACTGGCCATGGCCGACCCGCCGATCACCAGTGCAAGGGTCAGCATCACTTCGATCTGGTATTGCTCGATGCTCTTGATCATCCGGTACACCAGGTAACCGATCAGACCACCGAACACCACGCCGCCAATGGCTTCGTGGACAAACAGCATCGCGGTGGCGCTCAGGCTCGGGGTTTCGCCCAGTTGCACAATGCCCAGCAACACGGTGAACACCACAACGGCAGTGCCGTCATTGAACAGGCTCTCGCCGACGATGGTGGTTTTCAGCGGCTTGGAGGCGTTGGCGGTTCGCAACACACCGAGCACGGCAATCGGGTCGGTGGGGGAAATCAGGGCACCGAACAACAGGCAGTACAAAAAGCTGATATGCCAGCCGAACAAGCCGAAAATCCAGTACGCCAGGCTGCCGATCACCGTGGTGGCGATCAACACGCCGACCGTGGCCAGCAGACCAATGGGCCAGCGATAGCTGCGTACGTCGCTGAAGTTCACGTGCAGGGCGCCGGCAAACAGCAGGAACGACAGCATCCAGTTCATCAGCAAGTCGCCGAAGTCGATCTGGCCGATCAGCTCTTGCACACGCTCTTCGAGACCCGGATAACCGAGCACGCTCAAGCCTTGCAACAGCAGGGAAAACATCAGGGCGGTGACCATCACGCCAATCGTCGGCGGCAGGCCGATAAAGCGGAAGTTCACGTAAGTCAGTAGCGAGGTCAGGCAGATAAACGCAGCAACAAGCTCAAGCATCCGGGATCCTGTGGTGGCGAGAGTGAATGGAAACCCGATAGGGTCGGGCTATGTTTGGATGCAGGCGGGGGCGTCAGGGGCACATCCCCGGGGTGCGGCAAACGGACGCGAAGTCCGGGGTCATTGACCTCGACGTTGCACTGAGGTTGCATGGCGGACCTGGCGATGGTTGCAGGTTTATAAAAACAAGGAGTCTGTGGTGCTGGCAACAGCGTTGGTGTTGGTCGCGGCTGTGTTGCACGCGATCTGGAATACCCTGATCAAATTCAGTGGCGAGCGCTTTCTGGTTATCGCGTGCATGGACACGGTAGCGCTGGTGCTGGTTGCGGCACTGGTGGGCTTTGCGTCATTCCCGCCGCCTGAAATCTGGCCGTGGATTTTTGCCTCGGTGCTCTTCGAGCTGCTGTATCGGGTGCTGTTGATTCGCGCTTATCGGGTCGGTGATCTGGGGCTGGTGTATCCATTGATGCGAGGGCTTTCGCCACTGGTGGTGCTGGCGCTGACGCTGACCTTTGCCGGAGAAGCGCTTACCGGGCAGCAAATCATTGGCATTTTGCTAATCCCGTGCGGCATGGCCTGCCTGCTGTGGCAGGGCGGCGGCGGTGATCGTCTGCCGTGGTCGCTGCTGCCGGTGGTCGCACTGATCGGCCTGTGCATTGGCTGCTATACCTTCCTGGATGGTCAGGCTTTAAGGCGCTGGCCGCACCCTCTGGATTATCTGGTCTGGGTCACGTTGCTCAGTGCCTGGCCGTTTCCGCTGCTGGCGATCACCCGCAA
>JBILYW010000388.1:0-4245 GCA_044377555.1 Pseudomonas sp. | reverse complement strand
TCCTCGCCGTCGAAGGCGTGCCGCTGGCCGCAGAAGAAACCAAAAACCCCAAGCGCGACCTGCCTCGCGGCCTGATCGGTGCCATGTTGGTGCTGGTGACCTTCGCCCTGCTGATTCTGGTGATTGGTCCCGGCGCTGCGGGCGCACATCACCTGATGGCCTCGGGCAATCCGCTGGTTGAAGCACTGAGCAAAGCCTATGGCGGCTCGACCTGGATGGGCAGCTTCGTGAATCTGGTGGGCCTGGCCGGGCTGATCGCCAGCTTCTTCTCGATCATTTACGCCTACTCGCGTCAGATCTTCGCCCTGTCCCGCGCAGGCTACTTGCCGCGCAAATTGTCCGAAACCAACAAGAGCAAGGCGCCAGTCCTGGCCTTGATCATTCCCGGCATCATCGGTTTTGGCCTGTCGCTGACCGGCCAGGGTGACTTGCTGATTCTGGTGGCGGTGTTTGGCGCGACCATTTCCTACGTATTGATGATGGCCGCGCACATCACCCTGCGCATTCGTCGCCCCAAAATGGAGCGCCCGTATCGCACTCCGGGCGGTATTTTCACTTCAGGCATCGCGTTGGTGCTCGCTTGCGTCGCGGTTGTGGCCGGCTTTCTGGTGGACCCTCGCGTGGTCATTGGCGCGGCCGTGATCTATGCCATATTAATTGCCTACTTTGCGTTCTACAGTCGGCATCACCTGGTGGCCGGTACGCCCGAAGAGGAATTCGCGGCAATCCAGCAGGCCGAAAAGGCTTTGCACTAACCGCTGAGAATCCCGCCAGACGCGCTGCGTCTGGCGTCATGGAGCACCCTGTATGGCAACTTTCTCTCATGCGGTTGGCACCCAGACCTACCGTTTCGACAGCCTCAAAGACGTAATGGCCAAAGCCAGCCCGGCGCGTTCCGGGGACTTCCTGGCCGGCGTGGCCGCACTGAATGACGGCGAACGTGTCGCTGCACAAATGGCTCTGGCTGACATCCCGCTCTCGTATTTCCTGCAAGAAGTGCTGATCCCTTACGAGTCCGACGAAGTCACCCGGCTGATTATCGACAGCCATGACCCGCAGGCCTTTGCTCCGGTCAGCCACCTGACAGTGGGCGGGTTTCGCGACTGGCTGCTCAGTGACGCGGCCGACGAGCACAGCCTGCGCGCCCTGGCACCCGGGCTGACCCCGGAAATGGCTGCCGCCGTGTCCAAGATCATGCGGGTACAAGACCTGATTCTGGTGGCGCAGAAGATTCGGGTGATTACCCGGTTTCGCGGCACCATGGGCCTGCGCGGCCGCCTCTCGACCCGCCTGCAACCCAACCACCCCACCGATGACCCGGCCGGGATTGCCGCCAGCATTCTCGACGGCCTGCTGTACGGCAATGGCGACGCCATGATCGGCATCAACCCGGCCACCGACAGCATCGCCTCGATCTGCGACTTGCTGAACATGCTCGATGCAATCATTCAGCGCTACGAAATCCCGACCCAGTCCTGTGTACTGACCCACGTCACCACCTCCATCGAAGCAATCAACCGCGGCGTTCCGCTGGACCTGGTGTTTCAGTCGATTGCCGGCACCGAAGCGGCCAATGCCAGTTTCGGGATCAATCTGAATGTCTTGCAGGAAGGCTACGAAGCAGGCTTGAGCCTCAACCGCGGCACGCTGGGCAACAACCTGATGTATTTCGAAACCGGCCAGGGCAGCGCGCTGTCGGCCAACGCCCACTTCGGGGTGGACCAGCAAACCTGCGAAACCCGCGCCTACGCCGTAGCACGGCATTTCAAACCGTTTCTGGTCAATACGGTGGTCGGCTTTATCGGCCCCGAGTACCTGTACAACGGCAAGCAGATCATCCGCGCGGGGCTCGAAGACCACTTCTGCGGCAAGCTGCTCGGCGTGCCGATGGGTTGCGACATCTGCTACACCAACCACGCCGAAGCCGACCAGGACGACATGGACAACCTGCTGACGCTGCTCGGCGTGGCCGGGATCAATTTCATCATGGGCATACCGGGGTCGGACGACATCATGCTCAACTACCAGACCACCTCATTCCATGACGCCCTGTATGCGCGCAAAACCCTGGGCCTCAAGCCGGCGCCCGAGTTTGAACAATGGCTGAGCAAGGTTGGCATCTTCACCCAGTCCGATGGCCGGATCGAGTTTGGCCATCAACTGCCGCCCGCGTTTCGCCAGGCACTGGCCCATTTGGGAGGACGTTAAGCATGGCCGACACCCCGACCGACAGCCTCAATCCGTGGCTGGAACTGCGCCGCCTGACCCCCGCACGCATTGCCCTGGGACGTACTGGCACCAGCATGCCGACCCAGGCCCAGCTGGATTTTCAGTTTGCCCACGCCCAGGCCCGCGATGCCGTCCACCTGCCCTTCGATCACCCGGGTTTAAGCGCACAGCTGACCGAGCGCGGCCGCGAAAGCCTGTTGCTCCACAGCGCCGCAGTTGACCGTCACAGCTACCTGCAACGCCCCGACCTGGGCCGCAAGCTCAATGAGGCCTCGGCGCAACAACTGCGTGACTACGCGCTGGCCTTCCCGGGCGGCATCGATGTGGCGGTGGTGGTTGCCGATGGCTTGTCGGCGCTGGCCGTTCATCGCCACACCCTGCCCTTTTTGGCACGCATGGAAGAGCACACGGCGGCCGAGGGCTGGTCACTGTCACCGGTGATACTGGTCGAGCAAGGCCGCGTTGCCGTGGCCGACGAGATCGGCGAACTGCTGGGCGCCCGGATGGTGGTGATGCTGATCGGGGAGCGCCCGGGCCTCAGCTCACCGGACAGCCTGGGGCTGTATTTCACCTGGGCGCCCAAGGTCGGCCTGACCGACGCCTATCGCAACTGCATCTCCAATGTGCGGCTTGAAGGCCTGAGCTATGGCATGGCCGCCCATCGCCTCGCGTACCTGATGCGCGAAGCCTGCCGTCGGCAATTGTCGGGGGTCAACTTGAAGGATGAAGCCCAGGTGCAAACGCTGGACGTGGGTGCCCCCAGCGAAAACTTCTTGCTCAAGGGCAAATAAACCCGGCGCCTCTGTGGGAGCGAGCCGGCTCGCGAAGGTCGTTAACGATATCGCGTCATTACGGGATAATCGCGGCGCCCTTGAAAACTTCGCGAGCAGGCTCGCTCCCACAATCAGGGCACCTCGGCTCAATACACGCTTCGCTACAAACTCCATCAGCAGAATTTGTCTCAATCCGTATAATCCGATTCTTTTAAAAAGTACGAAAAAACTACATTCGTTGTAGTTAACTACGCCTCCCTACCCGCACAGACCTGCAGAGCCGGGTCATCAACACAGGTGCTTTACATGGATTTCAACCCGATCGACATTATCCTGCACCTCGATGTGTACCTCGACATGCTGGTGAACAATTACGGGCCATGGATCTACGCCATCCTGTTTCTGGTGATCTTTTGCGAAACCGGCCTGGTGGTCATGCCGTTCCTGCCCGGTGATTCGCTGCTCTTTATTGCTGGCGCCGTAGCTGCAGGCGGCGGCATGGACCCCGTGCTGCTCGGTGCGCTGCTGATGCTTGCCGCGATCATGGGTGACAGTACCAACTACGTCATCGGACGAACGGTGGGCGAAAAACTCTTCAGCAACCCGAACTCGAAGATTTTCCGCCGCGACTACCTGGAAAAAACCCACGACTTCTACGAACGTCATGGCGGCAAAACCGTGACCATGGCGCGCTTCCTGCCAATTTTCCGCACCTTCGCCCCGTTTGTTGCCGGTGTGGCCCGCATGTTCTACCCGCGCTTCTTTATGTTCAGCGTGTTCGGCACGATCCTTTGGGTCGGCGGCCTGGTGACCCTGGGTTACTTCTTTGGCAACGTACCGTTCATCAAGAAGAACCTGTCGTTGCTGGTGGTAGGCATCATCCTGCTGTCGCTGGTGCCAATGATCATTGGCGTGATTCGCAGCCGCATGGGCCGCACCCCGTCCAAAGCCAAAGCCTGATCGGGACCTGCCCACCATGTGGTCATTAAGTGAATGGCGGCGCCAGCGGATTCTGGCGCAACACCCCGTGGCGCCCGACGTGTGGCATGACGTGCGCCAACGGCTGAGTATCCTCGACGGGCTGGATGACGAGCAGGACAAATGGCTGCGCGACAACAGCGTATTGTTCCTGCAAGACAAGCACCTGACCCCCATGCCCGGGGTTGAACTGACCGATGAAGGCCGGCTCCTGCTGGCCGCGCAGGCGCAATTGCCACTGCTCAATCTGGGCGACCTGGACTGG
>JBILYW010000387.1:0-4246 GCA_044377555.1 Pseudomonas sp. | reverse complement strand
TTGAAGGAACACAGCATGAAAATCCTGTTGATCGGCGCTAACGGCACCATTGGTTCAGCCATTGATCGCGAACTGTCACCGCGCCATGAGATCGTGCGTATTGGCCGCAAAAACGGCGATTTTCAGGTGGACATCAGCGACAGCACATCGATCCGCACGCTGTTCGAACAGACCGGGCGTTTCGACGCGCTGATCTGTGCGGCAGGCAACGTCAACTTTGTGGCTCTGGACGAGATGAACGAGAAAGACTTTGCCCTGGGCTTGCAGGACAAATTGATGGGCCAGGTCAACTTGCTGCTGATCGGTCGCGAATTTGCCAACGATGGCGCCTCGTTCACCTTCACCAGCGGTGTGCTCAACCGCGAACCGATCCGCACCGGCAGCTCGGCGGCACTGGTCAACGCTGCGCTGGACGGTTTTGTAAAAGCGGCAGCCATTGAATTGCCACGCGGGATGCGGGTGAACTCGGTCAGCCCTACCGTGCTGGCAGAAGCCATGGGCAAATACGCGCCGTACTTCCGTGGTTTCAAACCGGTTGCAGCCGCAGATGTGGCGCTGGCCTACGCCAAAAGCGTGGAAGGCTTGCAGACCGGTCAGACCTACAACGTCGGCTGACCCAAAACCCAAATTTTCGGCCCCTGAAATCAATGTGGGGGCGGGCTGTTCGCGATGGCTTCAGCGCAGTTTCACTGACAAATCGCGTTGCCTGTATCGCGAGCAAGCCCGCTCCCACAAAGACCTCAGGCATCACCCGGTTCTACTTGTGATGCACGGCGAGCCTGAGTAACGTGGCGGCACCAGTCAGGAGTCCCAATGATGCGTGTCGCCCGTCCCTTAGTTTTGCTCGCCCTGCTGCCCGTGTTTGCGGGCTGCCAGATGTTCAGCAGCAAACCCGCCGATACCACTGCAGGCCAGACCCGCCTGCAAGGTGAGCTGGTTTCATCCAATGGCCAGCTAGTGTTCCAACCGTGCGTCGGCCAACAGCGCTATGTGGTGCGCGACAGTGCCAACACCACCCTCGTACAAGACGCTACGTATATGCCTGACGCACCGGGCAAATTGTTCGCAGACATCCGCGGCAGTTTTGTCGCCAGCAAAGCACCCGGCACTGACGGCGAAGTCGAGTTGCAACAGCTTTACCGCCTGGAGCGCAGCAGCACTGCCTGCCAGGACCCCAACTTCAAGCAACTGACCGTTCACGCCAACGGCAATGGCCCGGCGTGGGAAGTACAGGCCGGCGGCAAGGGCATGGTGCTTAAACGTCAGGGGCAGCCGGACCTGGCCCTGCCTTACGTTGAAGAACAGGTCGGCGATGGCCGTTTCTCCCTGTCCACCGAAGCCAACAATCAACGCATCGAACTGTGGGTTGCCCCACAACGTTGCACCGACAGCGCCAACGGCAGCGTGCAACATCTGGGCGCCGAATTGCGGATCAACGGTCAGGTCCAGCGCGGTTGCGGCTATTTTGGCGGTGCACGTAACGACTGATCGACGAGTGTTGCTGCATATTGCTGACGGTCGCGCGCCCATGCAGCTTATAATCGCCCGTTGTTAAGGCTGCCAGGGTTTACCTGGCCCCGATATTGGACACTGTCATGTTACGAATCACCGAACTCAAGTTGCCGATCGACCATCCCGAAGAAGACCTGCGCCCTGCCATCCTGCAGCGCCTGGGCATCGCCAGTGATGACCTGCTCGATTTCACCTTGTTCAAGCGCAGCTACGATGCGCGTAAAAAATCATCCGAATTGTGCTTTATCTACACCATCGACCTGAGCGTGCGCGATGAAGCACCGTTGCTGGTCAAGTTCGCGGATGACCGTAACGTCAATCCGGCACCTGACGTCAGCTACAAAGTCGTCGGCCAGGCCCCGCAGGATTTGAACGAGCGTCCGATTGTGGTCGGCTTCGGTCCATGCGGTATTTTCGCCGGGCTGCTGCTGGCACAAATGGGCTTCAAGCCGATCATTCTTGAGCGCGGCACCGAAGTTCGCCAGCGCACCAAGGACACCTGGGGCCTGTGGCGTAAAAACGTGCTCAACCCCGAGTCCAACGTGCAGTTTGGCGAAGGCGGCGCAGGCACGTTCTCGGACGGCAAGCTCTATAGCCAGATCAAGGACCCTAAACACCACGGCCGCAAGGTGCTGCACGAGTTTGTCAAAGCCGGTGCGCCGGACGAGATCCTCTACGTCAGCAAGCCGCACATCGGTACGTTCCGTCTGACCGGTGTCGTGGAGAACATGCGCCAGCAGATTATTGCCCTGGGCGGTGAAGTCCGCTTCCAGCAGCGCGTGACTGACGTGCTGATCGACAACGGGCAACTGACCGGCGTGATACTGGCCGATGGCGAGCAGATCAATTCCCGCCACGTGGTCCTGGCGCTGGGCCATAGCGCCCGCGACACGTTCCGCATGCTCCACGATCGTGGCGTGTATATGGAAGCCAAACCGTTCTCGGTGGGTTTCCGGATCGAACACCCGCAGTCGTTGATCGACAGTGCGCGACTGGGCAAATACGCCGGCCACCCGAAACTGGGCGCCGCCGATTACAAACTGGTGCACCACGCCAAAAACGGCCGTTCGGTGTACAGCTTCTGCATGTGCCCGGGCGGTACCGTGGTTGCGGCCACCAGCGAGCCGGGGCGCGTTGTGACCAACGGCATGAGCCAATACTCGCGTAACGAGCGCAATGCCAACTCGGGCATCGTGGTCGGCATCACACCGGAAGACTACCCGGGCGGGCCACTGGCCGGTATCGAACTGCAAGAGCGCCTGGAAGCCCATGCGTACGTGCTGGGCGGCAGCAATTACGAAGCTCCGGCGCAACTGGTTGGCGATTTTATTGCGGGTAAACCGTCCACCGAACTGGGCAGCGTTGAGCCGTCCTACAAGCCGGGCGTGTCCCTGGGTGATTTGGCACTGGCATTGCCGGACTACGCCATTGAAGCCATCCGTGAAGCCTTGCCGGCATTCGAGAAGCAGATCAAAGGCTTCTCGATGCATGACGCGATCCTGACCGGTATCGAAACCCGCACCTCGGCGCCTCTGCGCATGACCCGTGATGCGTCGATGCAGAGCCTGAACGTCAAGGGCTTGTTCCCGGCTGGCGAAGGCGCAGGTTACGCTGGCGGTATCCTGTCGGCCGGTGTTGACGGAATCCGGATTGCCGAAGCCGTGGCCCGCGACATTCTGGGTATCGAAGCGTAAGGCCGGAGTACGGTTTGATTCTGTGGGAGCGGGGGTGGTCGCGGTGCAAGCGCTGCGGTGTGACAGGAAAACCGCAGTGATGCAATCGCGAGCAAGCCCGCTCCCACAGGGGTTTTTCCGGGGCTGCCTTTCTCAGGTTCCCACAAAGCCCAGGCCTACACCTCAAATCCCCGCCCGCAATACCCCTTCAGGCAACGCAGCGCCCTGCTCCACGCAGGCTTTGACCGCTGCAATCAAACCGTCCAGCTCATACCCCTGAGCCATGAGCCACTGCGCATCGTAATAGGTCGTGGCATAACGCTCGCCGCCATCACACAAAATCGCCACGATCGAACCCGACTCGCCATTGGCAACCATGTGTTGCGCCGCAATCAATGCGCCGATCAGGTTGGTCCCGCTGGAACCCCCGACCCGCCGACCCATGCGCTGCGCCAGGTAGTGCATGGCCGCCAGCGACAGGGCGTCCGGTACCTTGACCATCGCGTCGATCACTTTCGGCAAAAATGAGGCCTCTACCCGGGGCCGGCCGATGCCCTCGATACGCGAGCCACACTCCAGGCGCAAACCGGCATCACCGCTCTGGTAATACTCGAAGAACACCGAACGCTCGGCATCGGCACACAGCACACGGGTGTTGTGCTGGCGATACCGTACATAGCGCCCCAGTGTGGCAGTGGTACCGCCCGTACCCGGACTGGAAACCAGCCAGCTCGGCTCCGGGTGGCGCTCAAAACGCAGTTGCTGAAATATGGACTCGGCAATGTTGTTATTGGCCCGCCAGTCCGTAGCCCGCTCGGCATAGGTGAACTGGTCCATGAAGTGGCCGCCGGTTTCCTGTGCCAGCCGCTCGGATTCGGCGTGAATTTGAGTCGGATCCTCCACCAAATGGCTTTGGCCGCCATAAAAGGCAATCTGCTCGATCTTGGCGGGTGAGGTGCTGGCTGGCATCACGGCAATAAAGGGCAAACCCAGCAGCCGGGCAAAATAGGCTTCAGACACCGCTGTCGAACCGCTGGACGCTTCGATCACGGCAGAACCGG
>JBILYW010000386.1:0-4247 GCA_044377555.1 Pseudomonas sp. | reverse complement strand
CCGAAGAATGGGCCTACGGGCTGATGGGCACCTTGCAGTCAGGTTTTACCCAGGGCCTGATCGGTGTGGGTGTCGATGCCCACGCCTACCTCGGGGTCAAGCTGGACAGCGGCGGCGGCCGTGCCGGCAAGGCGCGCCTGCTTGGGCTGGATAACGATGGCTACCCCAAGGACGATTTCAGCCGCGGGGGCGCGGCGTTGAAGCTGCGCCTGTCCGACACGGTGCTGGCCTATGGCGAACAGCGGGTCAAAACGCCGGTCTTCAGCTCATCCGACAGTCGCCTGTTGCCCGAGACCGCCACCGGGGTATTTCTCACCAGCAACGAATTCAACGCACTGAAAATGGTGGCCGGGCATTTCACCGAGAGCACCGACCGCAACGCCAGCAGCCACAACCAGGGCTTTGTGGTGAACTACTCGAATGCCGTCAAAGGGGATGCGTTTGACCTGGCCGGCATGGTTTACACCCCTAGCAAAAACCTCAGTACCAGCCTCTACAGCTCCCGCTACCAGGACACCTGGAACCAGCAGTATCTGGGCGCCACTTTCAGCCAGGCGATTGATGAAAACCGCTCGCTGTCGCTGAACTTCAACCTGTACCGCACCACTGATGAAGGCAAGGCGCTGTCGGGCAACATCGACAACACCACCTGGAGCCTGCTGAGCACCTATGCCCAGGGCCCGCACAGTTTCAGCCTGGGTTATCAGAAGGTGCATGGCGACACGCCGTTCGACTACGTGACCCGAGGTGCGATCTTTATCACCAACGCGGTGCAACTCTCCGACTTCAATGCGCCCAACGAGCAGTCATGGCAAGCGCGCTACGATCTGGCGATGACGCCCTGGGGCATGCCCGGCCTGGTGCTCAGCGCCGCTTATGTGCGCGGCAGCCAGATCGACGGCAGCCATGTCGACCCCCGCGGCGGCTATGCCTATCTGGGTTATGGCAAAGGCGGCAAGCACTGGGAGCGGGATCTGGAAGCGCGATATGTTGTTCAGGGTGGAACTGCCAAGGGCACCATCGTGTCATTGCGACACAACATGCACCGTGGCAACACTGCACAAGCCGAGCTGGATACCGACCAGATCCGTCTGGCCATTGAGTACCCGCTAACCGGACGGTTTTAAAGCGTCAAATTGTGGCAAACGACCCGGCGGGAGTCGTTTGCCAAGCAAGCAGTCTCAGTCGGCTATCAGTGCTTCATCGCGCCATGATCATGCATCGGCATGCTGTTCAACGCGCGGGCTTTGGCGGTGACGTCGATCGATTCCCTGACACCTTTGGCGTCCTCGACGATCAGGGTCAGCGGTACGTCATCACCCTCTTTGATCTGCCCCACCAGGTCAATCAGCATCACGTGGTAGCCCTCAGGCTCGATGGCAATGGTTTTACCGGCCGGCAAGGCCACCGAAGTCACCGGTTTCATGCTCATGACGTCGTTTTTCATCGTCGATTCATGAATCTGCACGGTTTTGGCAACCGGGGATTTGACCTCAACCAGCTTGCTGTCGCGGTCAGCGGTAATGTGCATGAACGCACCACTGGCAGGCTGCCCGACGACAGTGGCGCGTACCCAGGCATCGTCCACCACGGTTTGTGCAGAAACCTGCAAGCTCAGGCCCAGCAGCGACAACAACAGATAGTTAACAGGTTTCATGGCGTTGGCTCTTTCAAAGGGAACGTGGATCAGCAGACCGACATCACGGTCAGCAGGTCTTCGGTGCACTGTTTGGCCGACAGCGAAGGCGACAGGCCGAGGCGCAAAATGCCGCGGGTATCAAACACAAAGCTGGTGGCGGTGTGGGCGATGGTGTACGACGAGCCGCTTGGCTCTTTTTCGTAAAACACCTTGAACTCTTTGGCCGTGGCGGCGGTTTCTTCCAGCGTGCCGGACAACGCAATAAAGCTCGGATCGAATGCTTTTACATAGGCATCAAGCATGGCCGGAGTGTCGCGCTCCGGGTCCAGGGTAATAAACACAACCTGCAACCGGTCGCCGTCCGGGCCCATCATTTTCTTGACCTGCGCGGCGCGCGCCAAAGCCGTTGGGCACACCGCCGGGCATTGGGTGAAACCGAAGAAAATCATCGGCATCATCCCGCGAAAACTGCCCAGCATCATCTCATTGCCCTGGGCGTCCCTGAGCTTGAACTTTCGGCCCAGGATTTCATTGCTCAAGTCTTTACCGTACTTGTACGACAAACCACTGCCTGGATCGCAACCAGCCAGCAAGCCGAGACTGAGCAAGCCAAGGCCCGCGACAACATGGCGGCGAGTCAGTAATTGATTCATGTAGGTTTCCTTTAAGCGGTCTTGATCTGACGATAAAAACCTGTGCCCTGCGCAACATCAGGCAGGGTTGTACGCTTCACGACCGTTGGTTTTCAGGTCAAGTGCGTACGATTGCTGTGGGATAGACGTGTTTCATGGGCGCAGAATTTACCACTCTCCCCGGCTGGTCGCACGGCGGGTATGCCCTCCAATGGTGCGCTTTAATCGTCCAGGCCAGCAAAACCGCGGCGATCCGGCAAGACTGCGACAAATCGACTCAGGCAGGTTCCGGGGCTTGATTCGGGCCCCTCTGCGCTGCATTCCGTTTTTTTCACATCAGCTTCACTTCGCCCCAACCTGCCCCCGATTAACGTGCCGGCTATAACTCACGTCCAACACGGGCTCGCCAATGGAAAACATGGTTGCGGCTGTACCTTACAAGTCACAGGCCCTTGGCCTGGAGCGCTGGGCCATACCCGGCCTGATCCTGGCCTTTGTGCTGTTCTACCTGGTGCCTTTGATGAGCCACGGGTTGTGGATCCCTGACGAAACCCGCTATGCCCAGATCAGCCAGGAGATGCTCCAGAGCGGCAATTGGGTCGCGCCGCATTTCATGGGTCTGCGCTACTTCGAGAAGCCGATTGCCGGTTACTGGATGATCGCCATCGGGCAAGCGGTGTTCGGGGACAACCTGCTCGGGGTGCGCATCGCCTCGGCGCTCAGCACCGGCCTGAGTGTGTGCCTGGTGTGGTTGATCGCCGGGCGGCTGTGGAATGACCCGCTCAAGCGCTTCGCCAGCACCCTGCTCTACATGAGTTTTGGGCTGGTCGCAGGGCAAGCCGGCTACGCCAACCTGGACCCGCAATTCACCTTTTGGGTCAACCTGAGCCTGGTAGCGCTCTGGTTCGCCTTTGACAGCCAGACCCGCCGTGGACGCCTGTGTGCCTGGGGCGTTCTGGGCCTCGCCTGCGGCATGGGTTTCATGACCAAGGGCTTTCTGGCCTGGCTGTTGCCAGTGGTCATCGCCGTGCCCTATGCCCTGTGGCAGCGCCGGATGAAGGACGTTCTGAGCTACGGCCCGCTGGCAATTCTGGTGGCTGTGGCAGTGTGCTTGCCGTGGGCACTGGCGATCCAGCACCAGGAGCCCGATTTCTGGCAGTTCTTCTTCTGGAATGAGCACATCCGTCGTTTTAGCGCCACCGATGCTCAACATACCCAGCCCTGGTGGTTTTACCTGCCTATCCTGCTGGCAGCCAGCCTGCCGTGGGCGGCAATGTTGCCCTCAGCCGTGATCGATGCCTGGAAGCAAAAACGCCAGCCTGCGATCGGCTTTCTGTTGCTGTGGATGCTGCTGCCCCTGGCCATTTTCAGCTTGAGCAAGGGCAAGCTGCCCACCTACATCATGCCGTGCCTGTTGCCTTTGGCGCTGTTGATGGGCCATGCACTGGCGACATGGATTGTCCGGGCACGCAGCCGCACAATCCGCATCAATGGCGTACTCAATACGCTGCTGGCCATGGCCGGGCTGGTGGGGTTGCTCTACGTGCAACTCACCCGTCCGGTCTACGACAACACCGAGGTCTTCAGCCTGTCGCTGGGGTACATCGTGTTGCTGGGCTGGTTGCTGAGCAATGCCTTGCAAGCCCTGCGCCCCTTGCAACTGTGGGCCGCTCCGGCCCTGGGCATGGGGTTGCTGGTAGCCTTGTTGCCCGCAGCAATGCCGGGCGAGATCGTGAACAGCAAAATGCCTGATCAGTTTATTGCCGAGCATGTGCAGGAGCTGGGCCAGACCAGCACCTTGCTGAGCAATGACCTGGGTGCCGCTTCGGCCCTTTCCTGGCGTCTGGGCCGACCTGACGTCAGCCTCTACAACACCGTGGGCGAACTGAAGTACGGTTTGAGCTATGCCGATTCAGCTGCGCGTCAGGTGGATATGGATAACATCGGCCGCTGGATGAAAGAAGCCCGGCTGCGCG
>JBILYW010000385.1:0-4251 GCA_044377555.1 Pseudomonas sp. | reverse complement strand
CGTGGTGGACGCCAGCACCGTGGTGGCGACCCACTTGAATCAGATTTTGTACAAGCACTCCCATGAGCTGATCGGCCATGAAGAAGTGCAGCAGTTGATGCAGTTGCTGGCCAAATCCTCACCCAAGCTGGCGGAAGAACTGGTGCCGGGGGTATTGAGCCTTTCGCAGTTGCTCAAGGTGTTGCAGGCCTTGCTGTCCGAGCAGGTGCCGGTGCGCGATATCCGCAGCATTGCCGAAGCCGTCGCGAACAATGCCCATAAGAGTCAAGATACTGCCGCTTTGGTTGCCGCTGTGCGCGTCGGGCTGTCCCGCGCCATCGTGCAAAGCATTGTAGGTGTTGAGTCTGAGCTGCCTGTGATCACCTTGGAACCAAGGTTGGAACAAATATTGCTCAATAGTTTGCAGAAGGCCGGACAAGGCCAGGAAGAGGGCGTTTTGCTGGAGCCAAGCATGGCAGAGAAGCTCCAGCGCTCGTTGATCGACGCTGCTCAGCGTCAGGAGATGCAAGGCAACCCGGTTATCTTGTTGGTGGCAGGCCCGGTACGCGCGATGCTGTCGCGTTTTGGCCGTTTGGCGGTGCCCAACCTGCATGTGCTGGCGTACCAGGAAATCCCTGACAACAAGCAGGTCACGATCGTTGCGACAGTAGGCCCTAACGGCTGAGGGTTTGGTTTATGCAAGTGAAGCGATTTTTTGCCGCCGATATGCGTCAGGCCATGAAGCTGATTCGTGATGAGCTGGGGGCTGACGCCGCCATTATTGGCAACCGCCGGATTGCCGGGGGCGTTGAGTTGACCGCGGCCCTGGACTACAAGTTGTCCGCGCTGGCACCCCGGGTGCCGAACATTGAGCTTGAAGAAGAACTGCGCAAGACCCAGTCGCGGATCGTCTCGGCCCAGGCCGAGCTGAGCCTGCGCGGCGAAGGCGAGGCGGGCGATAACCGTCAGCTGTTTGCCGGTTTGCCGCTGACCGCTGCCGAGCCGTTGATCGAGCCGACCCTTGAAGAACCGCCGCGCCCTGCGCCGGTGGCCACGCCGACAATTGATCAGCGCGCATTCGACAATATGCGTCACGAACTCAATGGCCTGCGCGAGTTGCTCGAAGTACAGCTGGGCTCGCTGGCCTGGAGCCAGTTACAGGATGCCAAGCCGGCGCAGGCCAATCTGTGGCGCCGCTTGCAGCGCATCGGTCTGTCCGGGCCGCTGTCGCGCGATCTGCTGGCGCAAGTGGCCGGTATCGAAGAGCCGCGCCAGGCCTGGCGGATGCTGCTGGCGCACCTGGCACGGATGATTGCCACGCCTGAGCTGGAGCCGCTGGAAGAGGGCGGCGTGATCGCGATGGTCGGGCCTGCGGGGATGGGTAAAACTACTACGCTGGCCAAGCTGGCGGCCCGTTATGTACTCAAGTACGGCGCGCAGAATATCGCGCTGGTGAGCATGGACAGCTTTCGTATCGGTGCCCAGGAGCAATTGAAAACCCTGGGCCGCATTTTGAACGTGCCGGTGACTCACGTGGCCCCGGGCCAGTCATTGGGCCAGACTCTCGAGCCGCTGGTGCGCAAGCGTGTGGTGCTGGTGGATACCGCCGGCCTGCAGGCCCGCGACCCGGCGTTGCGCCTGCAGCTTGAAAGCCTGGCCGGGCGCGGGATCAAGGCGCGCAATTATCTGGTATTGGCCACCACCAGTCAGAAGCAGGTACTGACGGCGGCCTACCTCAGTTACAAACGTTGTGGGCTGGCCGGTTGCATCCTGACCAAGCTGGATGAAACGGCGAGCCTGGGTGAGGTGCTGAGCCTGGCGATCAGTAACGGGTTGCCGGTGGCTTACCTGACGGACGGCCCGCGTATCCCGGACGATCTCCACCTGCCGCGGCGTCACCAGCTGGTGAGCCGCGCAGTGAGTGTGCAAATGCAGGAAGAACCCAGCGAAGAAGCCATGGCCGATATGTTCGCTGATATCTATCACAGCCCTCCCAAGCGGGTTGGCTGAGGTAGTCACGATTACGTTGCAATGTACCTACATCAGATGGTCTGAAGATTGTGTTCCGGTGGGGAACGCGCAGCCAACGTATGTAGCCGCGTCTAAGTAAGACAAGGTAAAGAAAGATCATGGGCAGCATGCATCCCGTACAGGTGATCGCAGTGACCGGCGGCAAGGGTGGCGTCGGTAAAACTAACGTTTCAG
Organism: Pseudomonas sp.; assembly: GCA_044377555.1. GTDB lineage: Bacteria > Pseudomonadota > Gammaproteobacteria > Pseudomonadales > Pseudomonadaceae > Aquipseudomonas. The sequence goes on along the minus strand of JBILYW010000385.1, from coordinate 2,067 downwards.
TCAACTTGTCTATCGCATTGGCCGAGCTGGGCAGGCGTGTCCTGCTAATGGACGCGGACCTCGGATTGGCGAACGTCGACGTCCTGCTGGGCCTTACCCCGAAATTCACCCTGGCCGATGTGGTCGAGGGGCGTTGCGAACTGCGCGACGTATTGCTCCAGGGCCCCGGCGGGATTCGTATCGTGCCGGCGGCCTCGGGCACCCAGAGCATGGTGCACCTGAGCCCGGCGCAGCATGCCGGCCTGATTCAGGCATTCAGCGACCTGGGCGATAACCTGGATGTGCTGGTGATCGACACCGCTGCCGGGATCGGCGAGTCGGTGGTCAGCTTTGTGCGCGCCGCCCAGGAAGTGCTGCTGGTGGTGTGCGATGAGCCGACCTCCATCACCGATGCCTACGCGTTGATCAAGCTGCTGAACCGCGATTACGGAATGAACCGTTTTCGGGTACTCGCCAACATGGCCCAAAGCCCCCAGGAAGGTCGCAACCTGTTCGCCAAGCTGACCAAGGTTACCGACCGTTTTCTGGACGTGGCCCTGCAGTACGTGGGCGCCGTGCCCTACGACGAATGCGTGCGCAAGGCCGTACAGAAGCAGCGCGCCGTCTACGAAGCGTTCCCGCGCTCCAAATGTTCGCTGGCATTCAAGGCCATTGCCCAGAAGGTGGACACCTGGCCACTACCTGCAAACCCCCGGGGGCACCTGGAGTTTTTTGTCGAGCGTCTGGTGCAGCAAGCAGGGGGACGCTTTTAATGACCGCCAGTGGCTACCGCATGTACAGCAAGGCATCGCGTGACAGCCAGTACGAGCTGATCGAACGCTATGCCCCCCTGGTCAAACGCATTGCGTATCACCTGTTGGCGCGGTTGCCGGCCAGCGTGCAGGTGGATGACCTGATCCAGGCCGGGATGATCGGTCTGCTCGAAGTGTCGGGCAAGTACGACGCGAGCAAGGGGGCGAGTTTCGAGACCTATGCCGGCATTCGTATCCGTGGCGCGATGCTCGATGAGGTGCGCAAGGGCGACTGGGCCCCGCGTTCGGTTCACCGCAATACACGCATGGTCAGCGATGCAATTCGGGTAATTGAAGCAAAAACCGGTTGTGACGCTAAAGATCATGAAGTTGCGGCCGAACTCCAGTTAAGCCTTGATGATTATTACGCCATTTTGAATGACACCCTGGGCAGCCGCCTGTTCAGTTTTGACGATCTGTTGCAGGACGGCGAACACGAAGGGCTGCATGAAGATGGCGCAAGTGCTCACCCGGAACCGTCGCGGGACCTGGAAGACGAACGCTTCCAGTGCGCCCTGGCCGATGCGATTGCCCATCTGCCCGAGCGTGAGCGACTGGTGTTGGCGCTGTACTACGACGAGGAGCTGAACCTCAAGGAAATCGGTGAGGTGCTGGGGGTCAGTGAGTCCCGGGTCAGCCAGCTGCACAGCCAGTGCGCCGCACGATTGCGCGCACGCCTGAGCCAGTGGCGCGCGCACTGACGGGAACACGTGCACTTATTGTGGGAGCGGGCTTGCTCGCGATGGGATCGACACGGTGAATCAGAAAAACCGCGCCGCCTGCATCGCGAGCAAGCCCGCTCCCACAGTCGATTTGGGCGGTGTTTGAAAACGAATTGATTGAATGGCGCGTCCCCAGACAGGACGCGTTTAAGACTGCTTGGAGGTCGAATTGGACAAGAACATGAAAATCCTCATCGTTGATGATTTCTCGACGATGCGGCGGATCATTAAAAACCTGTTGCGTGACCTTGGTTTCACCAACACGGTCGAGGCGGATGACGGCATCACGGCGCTGCCGATCCTCAATCTGGGGCATATCGACTTTTTGGTGACCGACTGGAACATGCCGGGCATGACCGGTATCGAGCTGTTGCGCCATGTGCGTGCCGACGAAAAACTCAAGCACTTGCCGGTGTTGATGGTGACCGCCGAAGCCAAACGCGAGCAGATTATCGAAGCGGCCCAGGCCGGTGTTAACGGTTATGTGGTCAAGCCGTTCACCGCTATCGCACTCAAAGACAAAATCGAAAAGATCTTTGATCGCATCGGTTGAT
>JBILYW010000384.1:0-4255 GCA_044377555.1 Pseudomonas sp. | reverse complement strand
CATCCACCACGGCCGGCAACTCGCCGCCAAACACCGCGAAACCGCTGGCGTAAACGAAGCGCGGGGCGTTGCCCTGTTTGCGCAGGGTTTCGAGCAGCAGCATCAGGCCGTGCAGGTTGACCTGCATGCCGAGGTCAAAATCCGCCTCGGCAGCCGAGCTGACCACCGCCGCCAGGTGCCATACCAGGTCCACGCCATCAGTGACGCGGGCGATGACTTCGGGGTCGGCGACATCGCCCGTGACCAGTTCGATACGTGGGTCGGCGGGCAGGTCTTCGCCGGCAAAGGCGTCGAACAGCACGATACGTTCAATGGTCCGGGGTGCCTGGCCTTCGAGGGTCAGGGTGTTCAGGTCAAGCAGGCGCTGAGCCAGTTGTTTGCCGATAAAGCCGGTGCCGCCAGTGATCAGAATTCGCATGGGTTGTTCCTGTTTCTTATGATTGTTTTTTAAGTGTGCGGTGTATCAGTCGGCCTGCACGGTGCGCTGGCGCTGTTCGCCAAGGCCGCTGATGCCCAGGCGCATTTCCTGGCCGGCGCGCAGGTACACCGGCGACGGTTTGATGCCCAGGCCCACACCCGGCGGGGTACCGGTGGAAATCACATCCCCCGGTTGCAGCGACATGCAGCGGCTCAGGTAGGCAATCAGGGCCGGGATCTGGAACACCATGGTGCGGGTATTGCCGTTCTGGTAGCGCTGTCCGTCGACCTCAAGCCAAAGGTCGAGCTGGTGCGGGTCGGCGATTTCGTCGCGGGTCACCAGCCATGGGCCTAGGGGGCCGAAAGTGTCAAAACCCTTGCCCTTGTCCCAGGTGCCGCCACGCTCCAGCTGCCATTCACGCTCGGACACGTCGTTGATCACGCAATACCCGGCCACGTGGTCCATGGCGTTGCTTTCGTCGATATAGCGGCCGCCCTTGCCGATGACCACGCCCAGTTCGACTTCCCAGTCGGTCTTGGTCGAACCGCGGGGGATCTCGACGTTGTCGTTGGGGCCGCAGATGGCGCTGGTCCATTTGCTGAACACCACCGGCTCCGAGGGTACTGCCAGGCCGGACTCGGCAGCGTGGTCGGCGTAGTTCAGGCCGATGCAGATAAACTTGCCGACCTGGCCGACACAGGCGCCGATGCGGGGCGAGCCGCTGACCAGGGGCAGGGTGGCGGGGTCGATTTTGCTCAGTGTTTCAAGGCTGGCGGCTGACAGTGCAGTACCTGCGATATCGGCGATATGGGCCGACACATCACGGATATTGCCTTGGGCATCGAGCAGACCGGGTTTTTCCTGACCTTTATCGCCGTAGCGCAGCAGTTTCATAAAAGCTCCTTTAGCCAAATAGAAGAAATCAGTGCTTTTTGTGGGAGCGGGCTTGCTCGCGATTGCATCACTGCGGTGCCACTGACACACCGGGGTGCCTGCATCGCGAGCAGGCTCGCTGCCACAGGGTTTCCCACAAAATTCTTAGTTACTCATCCCGCCATCAATCACCTGGATGGTGCCGGTGGTGTAGCTGCTGGCGTCGCTCGCCAGGTACAGGGCCAATTGGGCGATTTCTTCAGGGGTGCCGATGCGGCCCATGGGCTGGCGATCAACGAAGGCCTGATACACCTCGGCCTCGGAGCGCCCCTGTTCACGGGCCTGCTCGGCAATTCGTTGGCGCAAGGACGGGGAATCCACCGTGCCGGGGCAAATGGCATTGCAGCGAACTCCCTGGCGCACGTAATCGGTGGCCACGGATTTGGTCAGGCCAATCACGGCGGCCTTGCTCGCGGTGTAGGCAAAACGGTTGGGCACGCCTTTAACGCTGGAAGCCACTGACGCCATATTGATAATGCTGCCACCGCCCGCGGCCAGCATGCCCGGCAGGAATGCGCTGATCATGCGGTACATGGCCGTGACATTGAGGTCGAAGGAGAACTGCCACGCCTGTTCGTCACAGTCCAGCAGCGCGCCGCTGTGCACGTAGCCTGCGCAGTTGAACAGCACGTCCACCGTGCCGATCTGCTGGCTGATCGCTGCGATGGCCGCAGGCCGGGTCACGTCAAGCTGCAAGGTGGTGATGCCGGGGATATCCTGCAGCGCTTCGATATGCAGATCGGTGGCAAAGACCCGGGCGCCTGCATCGCGGAACGCCAGTACCGATGCCCGACCGATGCCCTGTGCCGCTGCGGTGATCAAAACGCGTTTGTTGGCGAGGATCATGGGAGGTTTCCATTGTTATTATTTGGCGCAACCGCTTCACACTAATGTTGCCCTGCGATAATCGCCAATGAGATATTCTCAAGCCTCAATAACCGGAGGTTATCGGATGGCGGACGTCGGATTTAATCAACTGTGTAACTGGCTGCGCTTTCGCCATCTGGTGCTGATCGGCACCCTGGCGCGCACCCAAAACATGCATGCCACCGCGCAGGAAATGAGCATCAGCCAGCCGGCGGTGAGCAAGATGCTGCGCGAGATCGAGCACCAATTGGGCTTTGAGGTATTTGCCAGATTGCCGCGCAGCATGACGCTCACCGACCTGGGCAGTCATGTGGCCCGGTTTGCCCAGATTGCATTGAATGACACCCAGCAATTTGTGGGGCAGATCAACCATCTGCGCCAGGGCGGTCACGGTTTGCTGAAGGTAGGCACCATCTATGCGGCGACGGCCATGGCCGTGCCCGCCGCCATTGTGCAGGTCAAGCAGGACTGGCCATTGCTCACCGTGCAAGTGCTGGAAGGCACCAGTGCCAATATGCTGACGCTGCTCGAGCACAAGGAGCTGGACCTGGTGGTCGCCCGGTTCACCCTCGACCGTCACCGTGAACTGTTTGATTTTCAGGCGCTGGCGCCGGAGCCGCTGTGTCTGGTCACGGGCAGCCGGCACCCGCTGGCCGGCGCCAGTGAAGTCCCGCTGGCCGACCTGGGCAGTTGGCCGTGGGTGATTTACCCCACGGGCACCCCGATGCGTGCCCGGGTGGAAAAAGCCTTTGTGGAAGCGGGCATGCAGACCCCGGAAAACACCGTGGAAACCGTGTCCTTGCAAACCACCATGCAACTGCTGCAAACCACACCGGCGGTGGCGATGCTGGCCGAGTCGATGGTCGAGCCGGAAATCCAGGCCGGGCGTTTGACGCGTCTGACGCTGCCGTTTCCGCTGGTGCTGGCCGATTACGGGGTTATCACCCGGCGCAACGAAGTTGCGCAGTGGTCGGCAAAAGCCTTTATCGATGCGCTGCTGAGCGGCCCCGATGCGCTGCGCGGCGCTCGCCAGACGCCTTGATAACCCGCAGTTATTGACTGATCCGATCTTGTGATTGGGCAGCGCGTAAAGCGCCTACTAGAGTGAGCGTCGCCCCACCTGCCGGGTAGGGGCGCAACCGCTCATGAGAGGCGCGTATGAGAACAATAAAAAGCTACAAAACCCTGACCATCTTCTTTTTGTTTCTGATCGGGGTCGTCAACTACCTCGACCGCAGCGCTCTATCCATCGCCAACACCACCATCCAGAAAGACCTGGCCATCAGCCCGATGCAAATGGGCGTGATGTTGTCGGCGTTTTCCGTTGCCTACGCCTTCTCGCAACTGCCACTCGGTGCCTTGATCGACAAGCTGGGCAGCAAGCTGGCGCTGGGCGGTTCGCTGGTGGTGTGGTCGGTGGCGCAGGCGGCGTTCGGGCTGTTCAGCAGCTACGGCCATCTGGTCGGCTTGCGGGTGTTGCTGGGCATTGGCGAAGCCCCGGTGTTCCCTTCGGCGGCCAAGGCATTGTCGGAGTGGTTCGACACCCAGGAGCGCGGCACGGCCACCGGCTGGGTGTGGTCCTCGACCTGCATCGGTCCGTGTCTGGCGCCGCCCTTGTTGACCGTGTTCATGGTGCATCTGGGCTGGCGCGGGATGTTTATCCTGACGGGCGTCATGGGCCTGTTGCTGGCGGTGTGCTGGTTCAAGTTCTACAAAAGCAAGGCCGAGTACATGGCTGAAACGGGGCGTGCCGAACCGGTACCGGTGCAACAGGCCAGGGCGCCGAAAGTGCGCTGGACCTCACTGTTCAAGGACCGCAACACCTGGGGTGCGTTTCTCGGGTTTATGGGCGTGATCTACATGATCTGGCTCAACCTCACCTGGCTGCCCGGCTACTTCGAACGCGAACACGGCCTGGACCTGTACCGCACCGCGTGGGTGGTCTCGCTGGCCTACCTGTTCGGCGCACTGGGCACCGTTGTTGCCGGCAAATGCTGCGACCGGCTGGTGGCACGGGGCATGCGGGTGCTGGCGAGC
>JBILYW010000383.1:0-4258 GCA_044377555.1 Pseudomonas sp. | reverse complement strand
GATCAGTTCTTGCACAGTTGCAGTCACTCAACCGCCAGCTCAATGAAGGTCAATTACGCACCCGTCTCGCTCAATTGGGTCTCAATGCGGATCGAATCAGCCTGCCCTGCAAGCAACTCAGTGGCGGTGAGCGCTTGAAAGCCGCCATGGCTTGCGTGTTTTATGCCGAATCCCCGCCACAGCTGTTATTGCTCGATGAACCGGCCAATCATCTGGATCTGCCTTCGATTCAGGCGCTGGAAAGCATGCTCAAACTGTATCCAGGGACTTTGGTTGTCACCTCGCACGATGAGGTGTTTCTGGCTGCTATTGGAATTACCCACAGGCTCCAGGCATCACCCACAGGCTGGCTGAATAGCCCTGTCTAAGGGCATTGGTTTGTACCGTTCATCACTTAAATCACTGACCGATCGTCCGCCTGCATGATGGATTCACTCTGCAAGCGGCTTTCGGCTGCCTGTTTATTGGCTAAGTACACCGTAATCGATGGAATAAGCCCTGTGCATAAGTGCCCCTTAGCTCAGTGGGTAAGTAGGCTTGAAAACTGAAGATAACCACCCCTGTGGATAAGCACCTTCTTTATCCACAAGCTTAAAGCACTTATCCAAACCCCTCACAGGCACCTAACCACAGATTTTTGAATCTCTGTACAGTACGTAATTAAAGGCTTGTAGCAATCTATCCACAGATATGGCGCTCAGTAGTAATAAACATAAAAACAAAGCTTTATAAATTTCTTCTCTATTTATTTATCTATCTTGCCTTATCCACAGCTGGTTAAATTTTGTGCAAAGGGTTCTTTAAGAAGGGCGAAGTCCCTATACTTTGCGGTCTATCCAAAAAACCCCTAGAAACAGGCACGAGGTGCGTGGTGAATTTCCCTTCCCGTTTTGCAGTGATCGTCATCGGCGGCGGTCACGCCGGAACCGAGGCTGCACTTGCTTCAGCACGCATGGGCGTAAAAACCCTGCTGTTGACCCACAACGTGGAAACCCTCGGGCAAATGAGCTGCAATCCTGCGATTGGCGGGATTGGTAAAAGCCATCTGGTTAAAGAAATCGACGCCCTTGGCGGCGCGATGGCGATTGCCACCGATAAAGGCGGTATCCAGTTCCGTGTACTCAATGGCCGTAAGGGCCCGGCAGTGCGGGCAACCCGTGCACAGGCTGACCGCATTCTTTACAAGGCGGCGGTACGCGAAATTCTGGAAAACCAACCCAACCTGTGGATATTTCAACAGGCTGCTGATGACCTGATCGTTGAACAGGATCAGGTGCGTGGCGTAGTGACCCAAATGGGCCTGCGTTTTATGGCTGATGCCGTGGTTTTGACGACGGGCACTTTCCTCGGTGGACTTATCCACATCGGAATGCAGAACTACTCGGGCGGCCGAGCCGGCGATCCACCTTCGATCGCCTTGGCACAGCGCCTGCGTGAACTGCCTCTGCGAGTGGGACGCCTGAAAACCGGTACACCACCGCGTATCGATGGTCGATCTGTGGATTTCTCGGTCATGACCGAGCAACCGGGCGATACACCGATTCCAGTGATGTCGTTCATGGGCAACAAAGAACAGCACCCGGCCCAGGTCAGTTGCTGGATCACCCATACCAACGCCCGCACCCATGAAATCATTGCATCCAACCTCGATCGCTCACCGATGTACTCGGGAGTGATCGAAGGTATTGGCCCGCGTTACTGCCCGTCGATCGAAGACAAGATCCATCGCTTTGCCGACAAGGAAAGCCATCAGGTCTTTATCGAGCCGGAAGGTTTGACCACACACGAGCTGTACCCGAACGGGATTTCCACTTCCTTGCCGTTCGATGTGCAAATCCAGATCGTGCAATCGATTCGCGGTATGGAAAACGCCCACATCGTGCGGCCCGGCTATGCCATCGAATATGACTACTTCGATCCGCGCGACCTGAAATACAGCCTCGAAACCAAAGTGATTGGCGGTTTGTTCTTTGCAGGACAAATCAACGGCACTACCGGTTACGAAGAAGCCGGAGCTCAAGGCTTGCTGGCTGGCGCCAACGCGGCATTGCTCGCACAGGGCAAGGAAAGCTGGTGCCCGCGTCGCGATGAGGCGTACATCGGAGTATTGGTCGACGACCTGATTACCTTGGGTACTCAAGAACCGTACCGGATGTTCACCTCCCGTGCCGAATATCGCCTGATCCTGCGCGAAGACAACGCCGACATGCGTTTGACCGAAAAAGGCCGCGAACTGGGCCTGGTCGACGATGCCCGCTGGGCGGCGTTCTGCACCAAGCGCGAAAGCATCGCGCTGGAAGAGCAACGACTCAAAAGTACCTGGGTTCGCCCGGGGACTGAGCAGGGTGATGCGATTGCGGCCAAGTTCGGCACGCCGCTGACCCATGAGTACAATTTGCTGAATCTGCTGACTCGCCCAGAAATCGACTATGCCGGTCTGGTTGAAGTGACCGGGCATGGCGCCGAAGATCCGTTGGTCGCCGAACAGGTTGAGATCAAAACCAAGTACGCCGGTTATATCGATCGTCAACAAGACGAAATTGCCCGTCTGCGCGCCAGTGAAAACACCAAACTGCCTGTGGATATCGATTACACGAACATCTCCGGACTGTCGAAAGAGATCCAGAGCAAGCTGGGGGCAACCCGTCCAGAGACCCTGGGTCAGGCTTCGCGTATCCCCGGCGTCACGCCGGCGGCGATTTCCCTGTTGATGATTCACCTGAAAAAGCGCGGCGCTGGCCGCACGTTGGAGCAAAACGCTTGAGTTCGCTGGTTACCGCACAACACGCCGAAGAGTTATCCACAGGTGCACGCCAGTTGGGCGTCGCACTGACCGAAAGCCAGCACCAGCAATTGCTGGACTACTTGGCCCTGTTGATCAAATGGAACAAGGCCTACAACCTCACGGCTGTGCGTAACCCGGACGAAATGGTGTCACGCCATTTGCTCGACAGCCTGAGCGTGATGCCCTTCATCGAAAATGGCCGCTGGCTGGATGTGGGTAGCGGTGGCGGTATGCCCGGCATACCTCTGGCGATCCTGTTTCCTGAGTCGCAAGTGACCTGTCTGGACAGCAACGGCAAGAAAACCCGTTTTCTGACCCAGGTCAAACTCGAGCTCAAGCTGGACAACCTGCAAGTTATCCACAGTCGCGTCGAAGAGTTTCAACCTGAACAACCATTCAATGGAATTGTTTCCAGGGCTTTCAGCAGCATGGAGAACTTCAGCAACTGGACGCGCCACCTGGGCAACAGCGAAACTCGCTGGTTGGCAATGAAGGGCGTTCATCCGGCCGACGAGCTGGTAGCATTGCCGTCTGATTTTCGTCTAGATAGCGAACACGCCTTGACCGTTCCAGGTTGCCAAGGCCAACGCCATCTGCTGATACTGCGCCGCACGGCATGATTGGGAACGCAAGCAAGAATGGCTAAGGTATTCGCAATAGCGAACCAAAAGGGTGGTGTGGGTAAAACCACCACCTGTATCAACCTCGCAGCATCGCTGGTCGCTACCAAGCGACGCGTGCTTCTGATCGACCTTGATCCACAGGGCAACGCCACCATGGGTAGCGGTGTGGATAAACATGGTCTCGAGAATTCGGTGTACGACCTGTTGATCGGCGAATGCGACCTGGCTCAGGCCATGCACATCTCCGAGCACGGGGGTTACCAGCTGCTACCGGCCAACCGCGATTTGACCGCGGCCGAAGTCGTGCTTCTCGAAATGCAGATGAAAGAAAGCCGTCTGCGCACGGCGCTGGCGCCGGTACGCGAAAGCTACGATTACATTCTGATTGACTGCCCGCCATCGCTGTCGATGTTGACCCTGAACGCTCTGGTTGCTGCTGACGGGGTAATTATCCCCATGCAGTGCGAGTACTTCGCGCTTGAAGGTTTGAGTGACCTTGTGGATAACATCAAGCGCATTGCCGAGCTGCTCAACCCGAACCTGAAGATCGAAGGCCTGCTGCGGACCATGTACGATCCGCGGCTGAGCCTGATGAACGATGTATCGGCCCAGCTCAAGGAACACTTCGGCGAGCAGCTGTACGACACAGTGATTCCGCGCAATATCCGTCTGGCCGAAGCGCCGAGCTACGGCATGCCGGCACTGGCCTACGACAAAAACTCCCGTGGTGCGATTGCTTACCTGGCCCTGGCGGGTGAAGTGGTTCGTCGTCAACGTCGCACCTCCCGTACGCCTCAGCCAACTTAAGGAAATCCCATGGCCGTCAAGAAACGAGGTCTCGGACGCGGAC
>JBILYW010000382.1:0-4262 GCA_044377555.1 Pseudomonas sp. | reverse complement strand
CGGGGTGTGGCGCGGGCGTACGGTGCTGGCCAAATTGATGGTCGGGAACAAGGCTGCGCGCAACTTCCAGCGAGAGTTGACGGGTGTGCGCCTGCTGGCTGATCAAGGTTTGACCACGCCGAAGTTACTGGCTGATGGTTTGCAGGAAGGCGAGGGCGGCTGGTTGCTGTTCGAGTTTCTGGAAAATGCCCAGAGCCTGGGTGACGCCTGGGGCGCGGTGCAGTCGCTGCCGGTTTTGGCAGATGAGCAAGTGGCCGTACTGGCCCAGGCGCTGGTTGCCATTGGCCAGATGCACCTCAAGGGCCTGTGGCAGGAAGACCTGCACCTGGACAACCTGTTGCGTCAGGGCGCCAAACTGTACTTGATCGATGGCGCGGGTATTTGCGTCGAAGAAGCCGGCAAGCCGCTGTCGCGACAAAAAGTCCTGGAAAACCTCGGGGTGTTCTTCGCTCAGTTGCCTAAAAGCCTTGAGCCATTTATCGAAGAGTTGCTGGTGCACTACCTGCTCAGCAATGGTGAGCACGCCTTGCCGCTCGAAGCGCTGCTCAAGCAGATCGAGAAGGTTCGTGCCTGGCGCCTGAATGATTTCTTGAACAAGGTGGGTCGCGACTGCTCGTTGTTCAGCGTTGAGCGCACCGCCTTTGTCCTGCGTGCGATTCGCCGTGAAGAAGAGCCTGCGATGCTGCCGGTTCTGGCTCACGCCGATGCCTTGCTGGATCAGGGCCACTTGTATAAAACCGGTGGCGCGGCCAGTGTCGGCAAGGTTGAAGTGGCGGGCCGCACCCTGGTGGTCAAACGCTACAACATCAAGGGTTTTGCCCACTGGCTTAAACGCTTCTGGCGCCCGAGCCGTGCCTGGCACTCATGGCGCGAGGGCAATCGACTGGCGTTACTGGGCATTGCCACGCCCAAGCCGCTGGCACTGCTGGAAACCCGTTTTCTGTGGTTGCGGGGCAAGGCGTATCTGGTGACAGAGTTTTTGCCGGGGCCGGACATCATCGAGCGTTTTGCACCCTATGTTGAGCGGGGGGATGCGCCGGAGTCCGAACTTCAGGCGCTGGATCATCTGTTTGCCGATTTGATCCGCGAGCGCATCAGCCACGGTGACCTCAAGGGGCATAACGTGTTCTGGGATGATGGCCGTTGGGCATTGATCGATCTGGACTCGATGTGCCAGCACGCCAGCCTGAGGAGTTTCGCCACCGCGTACGCCCGTGACCGGGCGCGCTTCATGCGCAACTGGCCGGTGGACAGTGCGTTGTATCAGCTGATTGACGGGCGCTTGCCCAAAGACCTTGGCTAAGACTCTGTGGGAGCAGGCTTGCTCGCGATGCAAGCGCCACAATTTTTCAGGCAAACCGCAGCGATGCCATCGCGAGCAAGCCCGCCCCCACAGTTTTTACGCCAATCTCACAACTTCGTGACACTGTAACTTTCCTGTCTTATTTAATTAACATTCAATACATCACTTACAACTTCCAAACTTCCTGAACCGTTGCTGTACCGGACACACTTGCCGGGTTTAAACATTGACTTGCCCCCGCCGCCTGAGTAGATTGCACAGGCCGGTCATTCAGGCCGCCTATAAACTTCATAAAAGAAGCCAATGGACACAGTATCTAGTCGCTGTCCGGTCACCGTTAATACGGAGCACCGGGCGCCAAACCCAGACATTGACGGGACTCGCCTGCACGGCGGGGTTAACTGCGCTAGAGCCTGACGCTCCAACGTAACGACCTCTCCGGCATCAGTCCGGTCACGAGGTGTGTTATGAACTTTAAAACCCTTGTTCTACCCGGCGTTCGCGCCTTTACCTCCAGCATGCGCGTGAAACCGTCCCGCGAGCCCACCTGCGCTCGCCCGGCCAAATCACCCTTCAGCACCCCCGCTCCCGGCGTGACACCTGCGCACCGCCGGGTGCATTGGCGCGTCAGCCCTGCCACAGGCCAACTGGAGCAGCGCTGGAGCATGGCCGACGCTCAGGACCCGCAGAGTCGCAGCGGGCGCTGATACGCAATTAATCAAATACTGTTAATTCACTGGAGTTCCTTATGGAAGAAGCCAGTCGTTACCCGCTGCGCGCTTATTAAAAACATCGCGACAGCGGGACTTTAAAGTGCACTAACACTTCAATTAAATCGATTGCGAAGTTTGCGACTCGGCATACATTGGCTCGCCTTTTAAAAGGTAAGCCAACGTATGTTTGGTCAAGAGTTGGCGACAGGAGTACTCATTATGAGCGCCGTAAAAAACACTAAAACTCGAGACAAAAACAGCGTCAGCGACACCAGCAAACTGTCCATGCGTGCCGCTCGGGAAGCACAAAACGGTCTCTCGGCCACCCTGGCCAATGTCCGCGCCACAACCGCCGGGCTGACCGAACAGGACGCCGCCGAACGCCTGCAGAGCGAAGGCTACAACGAAGTGGCCCACGACAAGCCGCCTCACGCCTTCGTGCAGTTTCTGCTGGCCCTGCACAACCCGTTCATCTACGTGCTGCTGACCCTTGCGGTTATCAGCTTTGTCACCGACTACTGGCTGCCAGAGCGCGATGGCGAAGAAGGCGACCTGACCAAAGTCATCATCATCGGCCTGATGGTCGGGCTCAGCAGCTTGCTGCGGTTCTGGCAGGAACATCGCTCGGCCAAGTCCGCTGAAGCCCTCAAGGCCATGGTCCGCACCACCGCCACCGTTGTGCGGCGGGACAAGAGCGGCGGCAAGGCCTCAGTGCGTGAAGTGCCAATGCGAGAACTGGTGGCCGGCGATATCGTGCAGTTATCGGCTGGCGACATGATTCCGGCGGATATCCGTCTGATCGAATCCCGGGATTTGTTTATCAGCCAGGCCGTACTCACCGGCGAAGCCTTGCCCGTGGAGAAATACGACACTCTGGGCGACGTGACACAAAAGTCGGCCTCCAGCACCGCAGCGGATCAAAGCAACCTGCTGGACCTGCCCAACATCTGCTTCATGGGCACCAACGTGGTCAGCGGCACTGCCCGTGCCGTGGTGGTTGCGACCGGCCCGCGCACTTACTTTGGCTCACTGGCCAAGGCAATTGTCGGTTCTCGCTCGCAAACTGCGTTCGACCGGGGGGTCAACAGCGTCAGCTGGCTGCTGATCCGCTTCATGCTGGTCATGGTACCCATCGTATTTTTCCTCAACGGCTTCTCCAAAGGCGACTGGGGCGATGCCTTCCTGTTTGCCCTGGCAGTGGCAGTCGGCCTGACCCCGGAAATGCTGCCAATGATTGTCAGCGCCAACCTGGCCAAGGGCGCCACCGCCATGGCCAAGCGCAAAGTGGTGGTCAAACGCCTCAATGCGATCCAGAACCTGGGCTCGATGGACGTGCTGTGCACCGACAAGACCGGGACCCTGACCCAGGACCACATCATCCTTGAGCATCATGTCGACGCCAGCGGCAAGCGCGATGAATCGGTACTGGCCCTGGCCTGGCTCAACAGCCACTACCAGAGCGGCATTCGCAACCTGATGGATCAGGCGGTGGTGCAGTTTGCCCAACAGGATCGCGAGTTCAACTCCCCGCTCAATTACAGCAAAGTGGATGAGCTGCCCTTTGATTTCGTACGCCGTCGCCTGTCGATCATCGTCAAGGACAACCTCGGTGATCACCTGATGGTGTGCAAGGGCGCAGTGGAAGAAATGCTCAGCATCGCCACCCATATGATGGAGGGCGATAACTGCATCACACTGGACCCCGCGCGCCGCGAGCAATTGCTGGCTCTGGCCACCGAGTACAACGAGGATGGCTTCCGGGTGTTGCTGATCGCAACCCGCGAAATCCCCAAGGACCAATCCCGCAAGCAATACAACACCGCCGACGAACGAGACCTGGTCATCCGCGGCTTTCTGACCTTCCTTGACCCGCCAAAAGAAACCGCAGGCCCGGCAATTGCCGCCCTGCGGGACATCGGCGTAGCGGTCAAGGTGCTGACCGGCGACAACGCCGTGGTCACCGGCAAGATCTGCCGTCAGGTAGGCCTGGAGCCAGGTACGCCGCTGCTGGGCCCGCAGATCGAGGCAATGGACGACGCCGCGCTCCAACTGGAGGTCGAACAGCGCACGGTATTCGCCAAGCTCACCCCGCTGCAGAAATCCCGGGTACTTAAAGCGCTGCAAGCCAATGGCCACACGGTGGGCTTCCTCGGCGACGGCATCAATGATGCGCCCGCCCTGCGCGACGCGGACGTGGGTATATCGGTGGACAGCGGCACGGATATCGCCAAGGAATCGGCCGACAT
>JBILYW010000381.1:0-4278 GCA_044377555.1 Pseudomonas sp. | reverse complement strand
CGGCTGTCTCCCACCTGCACGCCCGGCTGGCCCTTAAGCACGTCGCCCACCGAAACTACGCCAAAGCGTTGCATGTCTTCGCTGGAGATATACACGATCGACCGAGGCGCCGTGTAGACCTCTTCGACGGCAGGATTTTCGCCCGTGACTTTCTGCGCGGGCAGCACAACGGCCCCTCCCCCCTGAAACAGTTCGACGCTGCCGTCCACCCGGCGCTGATAGCTCAGGCCGGTGCCCGACAACAACCGCGTCAGCCCCGCCTCAGTGCTGAAGTCGCCCTGCAGCCCGTTGCTGCTTTTGCCCGCCGTCAGCGTCGAACTGCCTGCCATGCTGATTCGCGCCTGCACGCCAAAACGCGAAAGCGCCTGATCCAGCGGGCCGGCATCGATGTTGAAGTGCTGACGCTCATCAGCAGCGAAAGCAACTGCGCTGTAAAGCGGTTGCAGGCCCAGAAAAATCAGGCCAAAGGTGCGGGCGCATAAAACACTTGCGGGGGAAATCATGCAGGGCTCCTGAAGGTGAAGACCCACCTGTTTCGGTGGGTTATTCCTGAAGGCCCCGCCAGATTCAAAAAACTGTCGCGCGAAACAAAAAATAATTTCAGGCCGGCACCACGGTGACCCAATAACGGGTTCGTCGCTCAATGCGCACGGGCAGCGCATGGGCGACCAGCGCCAGGGCAGCATCGGTGTCATCCAGCTCAAAACTGCCCGTCACACGCAGGTCTGCAACCTGATGGCTGCAGCGCAAAATACCTGGGCGGTAACGTGAAAGCTCGGCCAGCAGAGTATCCAGACGCATGCGTTCAGCCGGTAAAATGCCACGCAGCCAGGCCTGGGCCAGAAACCCGTCGGTGAGACTTGCAGGGTGGATGCCCTGAGCATCCACTCGCGCTCGCCAGCCGGCCTCCAGCAACAATGGCACCCGGTTATGGCGCGAGTTCACCTGCACCAGCCCGCGCAACACCGTCACCTGAGTACCCTGCCGATCATGGCGCACCAGCAGGTTGGCGCCACGGGCATGCAACACGGCATCGGGCGTGACCAGTTGCAATGAACCTGATTCGGCTCCCGCATCCAGCGCCACTTCGCCTTCGACCAACTGCACATGGCTCTGGTCTGTGCGCCAATCCACATTGGCCGCGCTGGCAGTGTTCAACCATAACGAAGTGCCGTCGGCCAGCCGCCACTGACGACGCTCGCCGGTGGCGGTGCGGTAACTGGCCAGGGCCGAGCGCACAAGGGTGGATTGCGCGCCTTGCCAGGAACCCCCGCCCAGCAGACTGATTGCCAACAAGCACTTGAGCACCTGCCTGCGGCGTTGAGGGTCCGCCCCGGCAGACTCCAGCGCTCTGCGCGCCGTCGCATCGGATAAAAGATGGGCGCCGGGCTGCAGCAGCAACGACAGGCTGCTGACACGCTGCCAGGCGTATTCATGCTCTGCGCACGCCTGGCGCCATTGCTGCAGGGCCTGGTGGTCAGCCGCACTCACGAACCCGGACTGCATCCGAACCATCCAGTCGATGGCCATATCCCGTACACGGGGGTTAACAGAACCGCCGCTCATTCAAAACGGCTCGCGTAGCAAACACTGAACGCCTTGCCCATGGCCCGCTGCACCTGGGCCACGCTCAGACTCAATTGCGCGGCAATTTGCGGGTAGGTCAGACCATCAAGCTGGGACAAAAAGAAAATCTGCCGCACTTTGGTTGATAGGCCGATCAGCAGCGAGTCGAGTTGCAACAGGGTTTCGATCGTCAAGCAGCGGTCTTCGGGCGAAGGCTCCTCGGCCTCAGGACGCGCAGCCAGCACCTCAAGATAAGCCCGCTCGATTGCCTGGCGACGCCAGCGGTTGATCAACAGGCCATTGGCAATCGTCGCGAGAAACGCCATGGGCTGACGCAGCTCCTGGGCATCGTGCTTTGAGCGCAACACGCGGATAAAGGTGTCGTGAGCCAGGTCCTCGGCATCGGCCCGGTGCCCCAGTCGCCGATGCAGCCAGCCCCGCAGCCAGCCATGATGATTCGCATACAGCTGTTCGACGGGCGAGACTATCCTGTCGTGAGACATGTGAAATTCGCTTGATGTTAATGATAATTCTTCTCATCTTATTATTTGTAACTGACTGTTGTACAGCGTCTGCTCTGATTCGCGGGTTTAGAAACAGGTATGCCGGGGTTCCTGGGGGGGCTGTCAATGAGGAGCAGCGCCTTGAAGGGTGGTGCGATAGCGCTGGCCTGCACGGCCACAGGCCGGATGGGGTTCACCCGCCAGCGGGCTTGCGTTTGTACCCTGAAAAAATGGCAACGCTCGTCTGTCTGAAATGACGAACTCTGCCCGTCAGCATTTGTCAGAAAAAATACAGCGCTGGAACGAACCGAGCGTTACAACGCACAGCGACCCACAACGGAGACTGGCTATGAGTACCCTGACTATCCAAGGTTGGTGCGACAACAATGGCGATCAAAAACCCACCTCCGTGGGTGACATCCATTTTTACGTGGACGGCCCTCTCCACCTGCGTCTGGAGCAAGCGGAAGAACGCCTGCAGAAGACCCAGGAGCCTGAAGCCATGGTCGACGTCGACATGGCCACAATGGATTTGATCATGCCGCAGGGGTGCGGCCCCTTGTCCGACTGCAAAATGCGCGTCTACCTGCACCACGATCGCGGTCAGTTCCATTTGGTCGGGCATCTGGCGAGCGATGCGAGCTTGATCTTTACCAATGCGGTATTGATTGATCAGTTGCTTTAGAAGCAGTTGATGCGGGCCTCGCGGGGCTTGCCAGCATCACCCAGGCCAATGGACTGGCCGTTCTCGACGATGTTGGAGACGATAAGAACTTCAGCTTGAATACCGTTAATACATAACGATATGACTCGTTGAGTGGCGTTGCGTAGCCCCCGGGACCTCCGGAAAAATACAACCTGCATCCGGCAGGGAACTACCGTGCTAGAGCCTGTCCAATCAAGCTCATATGGTTCATGTACAGAGCCCGGGGTGTAGATGATGAATAAGCAGGAAGAAGGATGAGTACCAGGACAAACCACGGCTGGGTCTGGGCTTACCGCAAGATTCGCGGCTTGCAATGCTCCCGAATGACTGCGGCTTACAGGGCGACGCTGTACGTGATGCGAGGTGATACGGGCACGTTTCACAGCGATATCAGTTGGCAAAAAAACCGCATCCGGCGCTGACCCATCGCCCATCACGTCCTGTGCTGCCCCTCTGGAGAGGCTCACCCCAGGCATTGCGGCCCAGCAAAGAGCAGCATCAGCAGCCAGCCGGCTGCATAGAGCCCGAGTCCGAACGTCAGATGCGCAATGAGGCTTCTGCGCCTTGCCGCGCTCGGTACCGCGGTTTTCGACGCTGCGATGCCGAGACCGAACGCGGGCTGCATGATGAAAAAGGGGGCAATGACACTGATCAAGCCAGTCAACAAAGCGGGCATCAGGGACGGACTGCATAGCCAGGCAGGCCCTTGGACACCGAAAAGCGCCATGGCAAAGACGCAGCCAGTGATGTAATGAAACACCCACCCAACCAGGCGTTCGTGCCTGACACGGGGCGCCGTCACAATAGAGACGTGTCGAAACTGCCCATGCAGCATGTGCCCCAACCAGCGACCGACGAGCCCATAGTCGATCGACGCCGCACCAAATACCCGCGTTCGAATCAACGCTGATACGTCCATGATCAGTGTGGCAGCCATTCCAACAAACAGAATGCGCAGTAGCGTCTCACCTGCTTCCATGATATTTCCCATAGTCTTGAGCCTGATTTGGCGGTTTGATCCCGGCAGTCTGCAAGTTCAAGTCGACTTGAGGTCAAGCATGAAAGAGATGGATATCGGTGAAGTCGCAAGACGTTCCGGCCTGCCGGCTTCAACCCTGCGCTACTACGAAGAAAAAGGCCTGATCTGCTCAATAGGTCGTCGCGGGCTCACCCGCGTATTTCGGGCGGACGTACTTCAGCGGTTGTCATTGATTGCCCTTGGGCAATCTGCGGCGTTTTCATTGGACGAGATAGCAGCCATGCTGGACGCGGACGGCCAGCCCGCCATCGATCACCAGCGTCTCACAGACAAGGCAGACGAACTGGACCGCACCATCGAACGCCTCAGCACTGTGCGTGACGAACTGCGGCGTGCTGCGGCCTGCCCTGCTCCACGTCATATCGAATGCTCGAAATTTCAGAAAATACTGAAATATGTCGGGACAGGGGGCGCCAAGCGTAAAACCGGCAAGTGTGGCCTGAGTGGTCATGGGTTGTGAAACT
>JBILYW010000380.1:0-4279 GCA_044377555.1 Pseudomonas sp. | reverse complement strand
CGAAACCCAATTCAAAGGCCTTGGCCAGCGCCCGCAACACACTGGATTGCGCGCCACGGCCATCGCCACGGGGGATGCGCAACAACGCCAGTAAGGTGTCGATACGCAGCCGCCCTGCCGGCGACTCTCCAAAAATATGCAGCCCGTCACGGATTTGCGACTCTTTGAGGTCACACAAATAGGTGTCCAGGCGGGGCAACCAGATCGCCGCATCTGCATCACTGTCGAGCTTTGCGTCCAGTTGCAGCTCGCGGTCGATCCGGGTTTCGCGCACCAGCGCCAGGATGTCCCGTTGCAACTCCCGCGCCCGACGCGGATCGAGCAACTGCGCTTCGTAAAATTCGTCGGCCAGTAGCTCCAGATCACGTAACGGACCATAGGTTTCGGCCCGGGTCAGGGGCGGCATCAAATGATCGATGATCACCGCCTGGGTCCGCCGTTTTGCCTGCGCGCCTTCGCCCGGGTCGTTGACGATAAAGGGATAGACATTGGGCATGGGCCCCAGGATCGCGTCCGGCCAGCAGTGCTCGGACAGCCCGACGCCCTTGCCCGGCAGCCATTCCAGGTTGCCGTGCTTGCCCACGTGCACCACCGCGTGGGCGCCATAGGTGTGGCGCAACCAGAAGTAGAACGCCAGATAGCCGTGGGGCGGCACCAGGTCCGGGTCGTGGTACACCGCACTGGCATCGACCTGATAGCCCCGCGCCGGTTGAATTCCGACAAAGGTCAGGCCAAAGCGCAGCCCCGCAATCATCAACCGCCCGCTACGGAACATCGGGTCGTTGTGTGGCTCGCCCCATCGCTCGGTCACTGCCAGGCGATTGGCCGCGGGCAGCGCATTGAACATCGCGAGGTACTCATCCAGCGCCAGGCTTTGCATGCACGGGCGCAGGTCGAGGCTGTCCAGGTCATTGCTGACCCCGCCCAACAGGGCCTGGATCAGCGCCGTGCCGCTCTCGGGCAACGCGCAGTCCACCGGATACCCCTGAGCCTGCAAGGCCCGCAGGATATTCAGCGCCGCCGCCGGGGTGTCGAGCCCCACGCCGTTGCCGATGCGGCCATCGCGGGTCGGGTAGTTGGCCAGGATCAGCGCGACACGCTTTTGCGGGTTCGCCACCCGGGCCAGTTCAACCCAGCGCCGGGCCAGCTGCGCGACAAAATCCATCCGTTCGGGTTGAGCGCGATAACACACCACATCCGATTGGCTGCGCTCACTGCGCCATGCCAGGTCCTTGAAGCTGATCGGGCGACTGATAATCCGCCCGTCCAGTTCCGGCAAGGCGATATGCATCGCCAGATCGCGGGGCCCCAGGCCTTGTTCGCTGGCCCGCCACCCCGGCTCGTTGTCCTGGGCGCAAATGGCCTGAATCACCGGGATATTGCGCCGAAACGGGCGCAGATGCGGCGCTTCGGGGCTGGACTGGGCAAAACCGGTGGTATTGAGAATGACCCCGGCCTTCACTTCATCCAGCAGGTCTTCAACCACGGCCATGCAACCCGGCTCTTTAAGGCTGGCCACGGCAATCGGCAAGGGGTTGAGCCCGGCGGCCTGGAGGCGCTGGCAAAACACATCGACAAACGCGGTGTTGGCCGCCTGCAAATGCGAGCGATAGAACAACAGCGCCGCCACCGGTTGCCCGGGGACCCAGTCGGCCTGCCAGCCCTTGAGTTGGGCATTGGCGTGGGCCGGATGATAAATCGCGGTACGCGCCAGGGTTTGCGGTTCGTCCCATGGGTAGTCGCGGCCCAGCCATTGGCTGGCCAGGCAACGATAGAGCTGCAGCGCGTTATGCCGCCCGCCCTGACGCAAAAAGTGCCAGAGCCGCTCGCCTTGTTCGGCGGGTACGGTGCTCAGCCCGCTGAGTTCGGGGTCGGGGCGATCATCACCGGGCACCAGGATCAGGGTTACGCCGCGCTCGGCCAGTTGCACCAGGCGCTCAATACCGTAGCGCCAATAGCCGATGCCGCCGTGCAACGACAGCAGTATCACCTTGGCGTGTTGCAGCACCTGATCGACATAAAGGTCGACCGAGGCATGATTTTGCACTTGCATCGGGTTGGCCAGACGCAAGCTTGGATAATCTTCAGGCAACTGCTGCGCCGCTTCGGCCAGCAGTGCCAGGCTTGAATCACCGCTGCACAGGATCACCAGCTCGGCGGGGGTCTGGCCTAAATCGGCAATATTGTCGTCCGATACAAAGCCACCGGGCTGGGTCCTGAGCAGATGCATGGCTTACTCGCTCAACGCTTTACGCAAAGTGGACTCGAGCAGTTCGGCGTCCAGGTCCTGGCCGATCAGCACCAGCCTGGTAACGCGTGACTCATCCGCAGCCCAGGCGCGGTCGAAGTGCTTGTCAAAGCGGGTACCCACGCCCTGGATCAGCAAACGCATCGGCTTGCCCGGGATTGCTGCAAAGCCTTTGACCCGCAGGATGCCGTGCTTGACCACCAACTGGGTCAGGGCCTCCATCAATACGCGCTCTTCACCTTGTGGCAACTCAATGGAAATCGAGTCGAAGGCATCATGGTCGTGATCGTCGTGACCATCATCGCCATCGTGGTGATGGTCGTGGTGGCTGTGGCGGCCATCGATATGGTCTTCGGAGCCGGCGCCCAGGCCCAGCAGCACGTCCAGCGGCAAGCGACCGCTGCTGGCCTCGATGATTTTGACCGCTGGCGGCAGCTCTTCAGCCACTTCGGCGCGCACTTTTGCCAGGTCTTCAGGGCTGATCAGGTCGGCCTTGTTGAGAATCACCAGGTCGGCACTGGCCAGCTGGTCAGCGAACAGCTCGTGCAGCGGCGATTCGTGGTCAAGGTTCGGGTCGAGCTTGCGCTGGGCGTCAACCTGGTCCGGGAAGGCGGCAAACGTACCGGCAGCCACGGCCGGGCTGTCGACCACGGTAATCACCGCATCCACGGTGCAGGCGCTGCGGATTTCTGGCCACTGGAAGGCTTGAACCAGCGGCTTTGGCAGGGCCAGACCCGAGGTTTCGATCAGGATATGGTCGATGTCGCCACGGCGCGCAACCAGCTCGCGCATCACCGGAAAGAACTCTTCCTGAACGGTGCAGCACAGGCAACCGTTGGCCAGCTCATAGATGCGGCCGCTGGCTTCTTCTTCGGTGCAACCGATGGTGCATTGCTTGAGGATTTCGCCGTCGATGCCCAGCTCGCCGAATTCATTGACGATCACCGCAATGCGACGGCCCTGTGCGTTATCCAGCATATGGCGCAGCAGCGTGGTTTTGCCCGAACCGAGAAAACCGGTAACGATGGTGACGGGAGTTTTGGCCAGTGTTTTCATCGGATGCCCTTTGGCAAAGCGGCGGGCATACGGGACGACGACCGCAGGCAGTGTGCGGTCAACATTCGCCACCGGATCACCCCGCCCGGTTGAAGTAAGAATCTGTCACGAGGCAGGTCTCCTGGCTTACGGCTGGGGTTCAGCAGGGCTGATCCCGACCTTGCGCCTTCCCGCGTGTAACGCAGTGGCATGGCAAGATCATTGACCGTTTACAGTTGCGGGGGCAGCCGCGGCATACCGCGTTCCCTTCTTAGCTTCGCGTAGCGAAGAACCTCGAACGCGCAAGGCTACGCAGTGCTTTGTAACAGGTCAATGCACAGCTGTGACCCATCTACTGTGGGAGCGGGCTTGCTCGCGATGGCATCGCCGCATTTTGACCGATAGACCCCGCTGTTTGCATCGCAAGCAAGCCCGCTCCCACAGGTCCCGCAGGCCCTGCAGGTGTGTTCTAATTGCCGCCTTTTTTCAGCCGCCCTGCTTCAAGGATCTGCCCATGCCCTCCACCTGCCCAACCCGCGTCCTGATTATCGGCTACGTGTGGCCCGAACCACGCTCTTCGGCGGCCGGTGGACACATGATGCAAATCATCGAGAGCTTCCTGCAGCAAGGCTGGCACATCACCTTCAGCAGCCCCGCAGGCATTGGCGAGCACAAGGCGGACCTGGCCGCGCTGGGCATTGATGAAGTGGCCATTGAACTGAACAACAGCAGTTTTGATGCCTTTATCACCGAACTGGCCCCGGACATCGTGCTGTTCGACCGTTTCATGATGGAAGAACAGTTTGGCTGGCGGGTAGAGAAGCACTGCCCCGATGCGCTGCGCGTGCTGGAAACCTCCGACCTGCAAAGCCTGCGCGACGCCCGTCAGCAACAGCTCAAGGCACGGCTCAAGCACGACACCGACCTGAACGATTTCAGCAGCCTGTTCGCCCCGGCCCAGCGCGAAACGTTCGAACAGATGGCCGGCACCGACCT
>JBILYW010000027.1:0-12751 GCA_044377555.1 Pseudomonas sp. | reverse complement strand
GAAGCTCAGGCCGAAAGCAGCGCGCATAAATTACCTTCGCCAAAAGAAATCAGCGGCATCCTTGATCAATACGTCATTGGTCAGGAACGTGCTAAAAAGGTTTTGGCTGTAGCGGTGTACAACCACTACAAGCGCCTGAACCAGCGTGACAAAAAGAACGACGACGTCGAACTCGGCAAAAGCAACATCCTGCTGATCGGCCCGACCGGCTCGGGTAAAACCCTGCTGGCAGAAACCTTGGCTCGTCTGCTGAATGTGCCGTTCACCATCGCTGACGCTACCACGCTGACCGAAGCCGGTTACGTGGGCGAAGATGTTGAAAATATCATTCAGAAGCTGCTGCAGAAATGCGATTACGATGTAGAAAAAGCCCAGATGGGTATTGTTTACATCGATGAAATCGACAAGATTTCGCGCAAGTCTGACAACCCTTCGATTACCCGTGATGTTTCCGGTGAAGGCGTGCAACAGGCCCTGCTCAAGCTGATTGAAGGCACCGTGGCTTCCGTACCGCCTCAAGGTGGTCGCAAGCACCCGCAGCAAGAATTCCTGCAAGTTGATACTCGCAATATTCTGTTTATCTGTGGTGGTGCGTTCTCGGGTCTGGAGAAGGTTGTACAGGCTCGCTCGACGCGTGGCGGCATCGGCTTCAGTGCCGAAGTACGCAGCAAGGAAGAAGGCAAGAAGGTTGGCGAATCCCTGCGTGAAGTCGAGCCTGATGATTTGGTCAAGTTTGGCCTGATCCCGGAGTTCGTGGGCCGTTTGCCTGTTCTGGCAACGCTGGATGAGCTGGACGAAGCTGCATTGATGCAGATTCTGACCGAGCCAAAGAACGCGTTGACCAAGCAGTATGGCAAGTTGTTCGAGATGGAAGGTGTTGATCTCGAGTTCCGTGCTGATGCTTTGAAAGCCATCGCCAAGCGTGCGCTTGAGCGCAAGACTGGCGCCCGTGGCTTGCGTTCGATTCTTGAAGGCGTGCTACTCGACACCATGTATGAAATCCCCTCGCAGTCCGAGGTGAGTAAAGTGGTGATCGACGAAAGCGTTATAGAAGGGAAGTCCAAGCCGTTGTTGATTTATGAAAACAACGAAGCGACTGCCAAGGTAGCACCTGACGCGTAAATGTAGTGCTGGGCACTGCACTTGACGTGTTAAAGAAGGGGCCTTCGGGCCCCTTTGCTTTTCCTGTCGTTCAATGCTTGTTTTTTTTCAAGGCAGCCCCCATCTTGGCTTCAAGCTTACTTCCATCTGATTACGGCCTTATGGCCGCCGTAGAGGCGAAATCATGAAGACAACCATCGAATTGCCTCTCCTGCCATTGCGTGATGTTGTGGTTTATCCGCACATGGTGATCCCACTGTTCGTGGGACGCGAGAAATCGATCGAGGCCCTTGAGGCTGCGATGACGGGCGACAAGCAGATTCTGCTGTTGGCTCAAAAAAATCCTGCAGACGATGATCCGAGTGAAGACGCACTCTATCGTGTAGGTACCATTGCTACTGTCCTGCAGCTGCTCAAGCTCCCGGATGGCACTGTCAAGGTGCTGGTCGAAGGTGAACAGCGCGGTGCAGTTGAGCATTTTGGTCAGGCAGATGGCTATCTGAGTGCTGAAGTCTCCCTGATTGATGAAGTGGCTGCCCCGGATCGCGAATCCGAGGTCTTTGTTCGCAGCCTGCTTTCGCAGTTCGAGCAATATGTGCAGCTGGGCAAAAAAGTCCCGGCTGAGGTTCTGTCATCGCTTAACAGCATTGATGAGCCAAGCCGTCTGGTCGATACCATGGCTGCCCATATGGCACTCAAGATCGAGCAGAAGCAGGAAATTCTCGAAATCATCGATTTGCAGTCCCGGGTCGAACACGTCCTGGCGCTGCTGGATGCCGAAATTGATCTGCTGCAAGTTGAAAAGCGTATTCGCGGCCGTGTCAAAAAGCAGATGGAGCGCAGCCAGCGCGAGTACTATCTGAATGAGCAGATGAAGGCCATTCAGAAAGAACTGGGTGACGGTGACGAAGGTCACAATGAAATCGAAGAGCTGAAAAAGCGCATCGACGCTGCAGGCTTGCCTAAAGATGCAATGGCCAAGGCCCAGGCCGAGCTGAACAAGCTCAAGCAAATGTCGCCAATGTCCGCAGAAGCCACTGTCGTGCGCTCTTACATCGACTGGCTGGTTCAGGTGCCGTGGAAGGCTCAGAGCAAGGTGCGTCTGGACCTCAAGCGTGCAGAGGACATCCTGGACGCAGATCACTATGGCCTGGATGAAGTCAAAGAGCGGATTCTCGAATATCTCGCAGTGCAAAAACGCGTGAAGAAAATTCGTGGTCCGGTGCTGTGTCTGGTCGGCCCGCCGGGTGTGGGTAAAACTTCGCTTGCAGAGTCCATTGCTCACGCGACAAACCGTAAGTTTGTGCGTATGGCTTTGGGTGGCGTACGTGACGAAGCGGAAATTCGTGGCCATCGCCGTACTTATATCGGTTCGATGCCAGGTAGATTGATTCAAAAGATGACCAAGGTTGGGGTGCGTAACCCGCTGTTCTTGCTCGATGAGATCGACAAGATGGGCAGCGATATGCGCGGCGATCCTGCTTCGGCATTGCTTGAAGTGCTTGATCCTGAGCAAAACCACAATTTTAACGACCATTACCTCGAGGTTGATTACGATCTGTCCGACGTAATGTTCCTGTGTACCTCCAACTCGATGAATATCCCGCCAGCCTTGCTGGACCGGATGGAAGTCATTCGTCTGCCGGGCTACACCGAAGACGAAAAAATCAATATCGCTGTCAAATACCTGGCCCCGAAACAGATTGAAGCAAATGGCTTGAAGAAGGGCGAGCTGGCGTTTGATAACGAAGCAATCCGCGACATCATTCGTTACTACACGCGTGAAGCCGGTGTGCGGGGCCTTGAGCGTCAAATTGCTAAGATTTGCCGCAAGGCCGTCAAAGAGCATGCGATGGAAAAACGCTTTGCAGTTACCGTGACGCCAGAGCTGCTTGAACACTTCCTCGGTGTAAGAAAATTCAGCTACGGTTTGGCTGAAGTGCAGGACCAGATCGGGCAGGTGACAGGTTTGGCCTGGACTCAGGTCGGTGGTGAGCTGCTGACCATTGAAGCGGCAGTTGTTCCTGGCAAGGGCCAGTTGATCAAGACCGGTTCGCTGGGTGATGTGATGGTCGAGTCGATAACTGCTGCTCTGACGGTCGTTCGCAGCCGCGCCAAGAGCCTGGGTATCCCTTTGGATTTCCACGAAAAACGTGATATTCACATCCATATGCCAGAAGGGGCGACGCCCAAAGATGGTCCTAGTGCGGGTGTAGGGATGTGTACTGCTCTGGTTTCCGCCTTGACGTTGATTCCAGTGCGTGCAGATGTTGCAATGACCGGCGAAATTACCTTGCGTGGCCAAGTATTGGCGATTGGTGGTCTGAAGGAAAAACTACTGGCGGCTCACCGAGGTGGGATCAAAACTGTAATTATTCCTGAAGAGAATGTTCGCGATCTGAAGGAAATTCCTGACAACATCAAACAGGATCTTCAGATTAAACCGGTTAAATGGATTGACGAGGTCCTGCAAATTGCGCTGCAATACGCGCCGGAGCCCTTGCCGGATGTGGCTCCCGAGATTGTTGCGAAGGACGACAAGCGAGAGTCTGACTCTAAGGAAAGAATTAGCACGCATTAATACGGATTCGCCTGATGGGCTTTCTTGACGCTTTTTAGAGCCCTTGTTATAAAGCGGCTCTATAAGTGTCCGTAAGTGCTTCAGCAGTCGTTTTGCTTTTACCAAAAAACTTTAGAAACATACTCAGATAGATATAAGGGGACTTAGAGTGAACAAGTCGGAACTGATTGATGCTATCGCTGCATCTGCTGATATCCCGAAAGCTGCAGCTGGCCGTGCGCTGGACGCAGTAATCGAATCCGTCACTGGCGCTCTTAAGGCTGGCGACTCTGTGGTACTGGTTGGTTTTGGTACTTTCTCTGTAACCGATCGTCCTGCTCGCACTGGTCGTAACCCACAGACCGGTAAAACGCTGGAAATTCCTGCTGCTAAAAAACCAGGCTTCAAGGCCGGTAAAGCACTGAAAGAAGCGGTTAACTAAGTTTCTGCAACACTTTTTACCCAACCGGGTCAGGCGCACGCCAGGCTTGGCAGCGGAGCGGTAGTGCTGGCGATGGTTACATCGTCGTGTCACGCCGGGGGTCGCGGGTTCGAGCCCGGTCCGCTCCGCCAGTTACGAGAAGGCGCATCCTCGGATGCGCCTTTCTTCTATCCGGACTCTACCCACGCTCCACGGTTGCTCATTATGCAAGACCGTTTCTGGGGGAAGCATGCTGCAAAATATCAGGGACAATTCACAAGGCTGGATTGCCAAGACCATCATCGGTGTCATCGTCGCGTTAATGGCGTTGACGGGTTTCGATGCTATTTTTCAAGCCACCTCTACCAGCCAGGATGCCGCCAAGGTCAATGGTGAAGAAATCACTCAAGTTGAACTGAGTCAGGCAGTCGACATGCAACGTCGCCAGCTGCTGCAGCAACTGGGCAAGGATTTCGACGCTTCCTTGCTGGATGAAAAAATGCTGCGTGAAGCGGCCCTCAAAGGGTTGATCGATCGCAAGCTGTTGCTGCAAGGCGCCAAAGACGCGAAGTTTTCGTTCTCTGAAGCTGCCCTGGATCAAGTCATTCTGCAGACTCCCGAGTTTCAGGAAGATGGCAAATTCAGCCCTGAGCGTTTCGATCAGGTAATTCGTCAGCTGGGTTACGGCCGTCTGCAGTTCCGCGACATGCTGGGCCAGGAAATGCTGATTGGTCAGTTGCGTGCCGGTTTGGCAGGCAGTGGTTTCGTGACCGATGAGCAAGTGAACGCTTTTGCCCGTCTTGAAAAACAAACCCGTGATTTCGCTTCTCTGAACATCAAGGCCGATCCGGCTGCGGTGAAACTGAGCGACGACGAAATCAAGGCTTATTACGACGAGCATGCCAAAGAATTCATGACGCCTGATCAGGTCGTGATCGACTACATCGAGTTGAAGAAATCTTCTTTCTTTGACCAGGTAGCCGTGAAGGACGATGAACTGCAAGCGTTGTATCAGAAAGAAATCGCTAATCTGGCTGAACAACGCCGGGCGGCGCATATCCTGATTGAGGTCAACGACAAGGTTAGCGACGAGCAGGCCAAGGCCAAGGTCGCCGAGATCCAGCAGCGTCTGACCAAGGGTGAAAGCTTCGAGGCTCTGGCCAAGGAGTTCTCGCAGGATCCGGGCTCGGCTGCCAATGGTGGTGATCTGGGCTTTGCAGGCCCGGGCGTTTACGACCCTGTATTCGAAACGGCTGTTTATGCGTTGAAACAGGATCAGGTTTCGGAGCCGGTGCGCACCAGCTTTGGTTATCACCTGATCAAGCTGTTGGGCGTTGAAGCACCTGAAGTTCCGAGCTTTGCCAGCCTGAAAGACAAGCTGACCCATGACCTGAAAACCCAACAGGTTGAGCGCCGCTTTGTGGATGCGACCAAGGAATTGGAAGACTCTGCGTTTGAAGCGTCCGATCTGGTGCAGCCTGCTCAAGACTTGAAGCTGACTGTGCACACCTCCGCGCCATTTGGACGTGAGGGTGGTGAGGGTATTGCGGCCAATCGCGCTGTGATCCAGGCGGCATTCAGCACTGAAGTAATGGATGAGGGTGCGAACAGCACGGCAATCGAGCTCGATCCTGAGACCGTAGTTGTGTTGCGCGTCAAGGAGCACCTCAAGCCTGAGCAGTTGCCTCTGCAAGCTGTTGCCGCGAGCATTCGTGCGCAATTGGTTAAAGAGCACGCCAGCGCTGCGGCTAAAACCAAGGCTGAAGATATCATCAAGGAACTGCGCGATGGCAAACTGCCGTTGAACCAGCCAGTTGATGGTCAGTCCTGGAAGGTTCAGGAAGCGGTCGCCCGTACCCAGGAAGGTATTGATCCTGCGGTGCTGCAAGCGGTGTTCCGTATGCCCAAGCCTGCGTCCAAGGACAAGCCTACCTTCGGTAGCGTGACCTTGGCCGATGGTACTGTGGTTGTGTTGCGCCTTAACGGTGTCAACGATGGTGCCAAGCCGACTGAGGAAGAGAAGGCGTCGTACCGTCGCTTCCTGGCTTCGCGTGTTGGCCAGCAAGACTTCACGGCCTACCGCAAGCAGTTGGAAAGCGAAGCCAAGGTGGAGCGCTACTAAGCGTTCTTGCCGCTTCACTAAAAATGGCCGCTCATTGAGCGGCCATTTTTTATGGGCGGGCTTTGCTGTCGGCGATGGCGTCGCCGCGACCCACCTGAATCGCGGCAACCCGACTCATGTGCAGTCAATCCTTAAACGCAAAACGCCCGATGCAATCAATGCACCGGGCGTTTTGAGTAGCGCTTGAAGCGAAGTGTTTACTCTTCGAGGCTGCCCATTGCGGTGGTGTTGAAGCCGCCGTCTACGTACATGATTTCGCCGCTGATGCCCGACGCCAGGTCGGAGCACAGGAAGGCGCCGGCATTGCCGACTTCGTCGATGGTGACGTTACGACGCAGTGGAGTCTGCGCTTCATTGGCCGCCAGCATTTTACGGAAGTTCTTGATACCCGACGCTGCCAGGGTACGGATCGGACCGGCGGATACGCAGTTAACGCGTGTGCCTTCCGGGCCCAGGCTACCTGCCAGGTAACGTACGCCCGCTTCCAGGCTGGCCTTGGCCATGCCCATCACGTTGTAGTTAGGCATGGTGCGCTCGGCGCCCAGGTAAGACAGGGTCAGCAGGCTGCCATTGCGGCCTTTCATCATCGGGCGACCGGCTTTGGCCAGGGCCACAAAGCTGTAGGCGCTGATGTCGTGAGCAATGCGGAAGCCTTCGCGGGTGGTAGCGTCGGTGAAGTCGCCATCCAGTTGGTCGCCAGGAGCGAAACCTACGGAATGAACGATGCAGTCCAGACCGTCCCACTTCTTGCTCAGGTCTTCGAAGACCTTGGCGATTTCTTCATCGCTGGCAACGTCGCAAGGGAAGCACAGTTCAGGGCTGGAGCCCCAACCTGCAGCGAACTCTTCAACGCGGCCTTTAAGCTTTTCGTTCTGATAAGTGAAAGCAAGTTCAGCGCCTTCACGGTGCATGGCGGCAGCAATGCCAGAAGCGATGGACAATTTGCTAGCGACACCGACGATCAGGACGCGCTTACCGGCGAGAAAACCCATGTGTTGTTCCTCTATCAGATTAATCGACAGCCACTGGTGCCAAAAAGGCGGCTTCCAGCAGCTGCTGTGTATATGGATGTTGCGGTGAGGCAAAGATACTTTGCGCATCACCCTGTTCGACCACTTGGCCATGCTTGACCACCATCAACTGGTGGCTCAGCGCTTTGACGACAGCCAGGTCATGGCTGATAAACAAATACGTCAGGTTGTACTTGGCTTGCAGTGAGCGCAGCAGCTCAACTACCTGGCGTTGTACAGTCCGGTCCAACGCTGACGTTGGCTCGTCCAGCAGAATCAGCGCCGGTTTTAAAACAAGTGCCCGGGCAATGGCGATTCTTTGCCGTTGTCCGCCTGAAAACTCGTGAGGGTAACGGTGCCGGGTTTCCGGATCCAGACCTACTTCTCGCAAAGCTTCAATAATTGCGATTTCCTGCTCTGCGGCGGTGCCCATACGGTGAATGCGCAAACCTTCACCGACAATCTCGCTGACGCTCATGCGTGGGCTGAGACTGCCATACGGGTCCTGGAACACCACCTGCATTTGCCGTCGCAGCGGCCTGACTTCTTGCTGCGACAGACAGTCTAGTCGTTTGTCTTCAAAACGGATTAAACCCCGGCTGGCAATCAGACGCAAAATTGCCAGGCCCAGTGTCGACTTGCCCGATCCGCTTTCTCCCACAATTCCCAGGGTTTGTCCCTGTGGCAGGCTGAAGTTGATTCCGTCGACCGCTTTCACGTAGTCGACGGTCTTGCGCAACAGCCCCTTTTTGATCGGGAACCAGACTTTCAGGTCCTCGACTTCCAGCAATGGCGCTCCGGCGACGGTGCTGGCCGGGCCTCCGCTGGGCTCTGCACGGAGCAGTTCCCGGGTGTATGGATGCTGCGGCGAACGGAACAGCTGCTCGCACGATGCTTGTTCGACGATGCAACCGCGTTGCATGACACATACTCGGTGAGCAATTCTTCGAACCAGGTTCAAATCGTGACTGATCAGTAACAGCGACATGCCCAGGCGGGCTTGCAGATCCTTGAGCAGGTCAAGAATCTTCAACTGCACCGTGACGTCCAGGGCGGTGGTGGGTTCGTCGGCGATCAGCAGCTCAGGTTCGTTCGCCAGGGCCATGGCGATCATGACGCGCTGTCTCTGGCCGCCTGAGAGCTCGTGTGGCAGCGCCTTCAGGCGCTTGTGAGGCTCGGTGATGCCTACCAGCTCAAGAAGCTCCAGTGTGCGCTGTGTGGCGGCCTTGCCTGTGATCCCTTTGTGAATGCCCAGCACCTCATTGATTTGTTTTTCAATGTTATGCAGCGGGTTCAGCGAGGTCATGGGCTCCTGAAAAATCATCGCAATGCGGTTGCCACGTATATGCCGCAGTTTTTTCTCGTCCAGGCTCAGCAAGTCTTGCCCGGAATACTCGATGCTGCCGCTTGGGTGGCGTGCGATCGGGTAGGGCAGCAGCCGCAGGATCGAGTGTGCAGTGACCGACTTTCCCGAGCCGCTTTCGCCGACCAGTGCCAGGGTTTCACCGCGCCGGATATCAAAACTGATGCCTTGCACCACACGCTGCGGCTGTTCACCGGCGACGAACTCGACGGAGAGATCGCGCACTTCGATCAGATTGTCCTTCGTCATCTCATTTCCTCGGGTCGAAGGCATCGCGAGCGGACTCACCGATAAACACCAGCAGGCTGAGCATGATTGCCAGCACCGCGAATGCACTGATGCCCAGCCACGGGGCTTGCAGGTTGGACTTGCCCTGGGCGACCAGTTCACCCAGTGATGGCGCGCCCGGTGGCAGGCCGAAGCCCAAAAAATCCAGCGCGGTGAGGGTGCCAATGGCGCCAGTCAGGATAAATGGCATAAAGGTCATCGTGGAAACCATCGCGTTGGGCAAGATATGGCGATACATGATGGCCATGTCCTGCATGCCCAGGGCGCGGGCAGCACGGACATATTCCAGGTTTCGCCCGCGCAGGAACTCTGCGCGCACCACATCTACCAGGCTCATCCACGAGAACAGCAGCATGATCCCCAGCAACCACCAGAAATTGGGCTGCACGAAGCTGGCAAGAATGATCAGCAGATAGAGCACCGGCAAACCTGACCATATTTCCAGAAACCGCTGACCGGCAAGGTCGACCCAGCCGCCATAAAAGCCCTGAAGTGCTCCGGCGATAACGCCAATGATTGAACTCAATATGGTCAGCGTCAGCGCAAACAGCACCGATATCCGAAAACCATAAATCACCCGCGCAAGCACATCGCGCCCCTGGTCGTCCGTGCCCAGCCAGTTCTCGGCGGAAGGCGGTGCGGGTGCGGGGACTTTCAGGTCGTAGTTGATGCTCTGATAGCTGTAAGGGATGGGCGGCCACACGACCCAGGCATCTTTCTTGGCCAGTAGTTCGCGGATGTACGGGCTCTTGTAGTTGGCTTCGAGCGGGAATTCACCGCCAAAGTCGGTCTCCGGGTAGCGTTTGAGTGCCGGGAAAAACCATTGGCCGTCGTAATTGATCACCAGCGGTTTGTCGTTGGCGATCAATTCGGCGTTCAGGCTTAGCCCGAACAGCACCAGGAAAATCCACAGTGACCACCAGCCACGCTTGTTGGCTTTGAAACGTTCAAAGCGTCGTCGATTGAGAGGCGATAATTTCATCTCAATGCTCCCGGCTTTCAAAGTCGATACGCGGATCAACCAGGGTGTATGAGAGGTCGCCGATCAGCTTCACTACCAGCCCGACCAGCGTAAAAATGAACAGGGTGCCGAACACCACGGGATAATCGCGGTTGATCGCGGCCTCGAAGCTCATCAGGCCCAGACCGTCCAGGGAGAAGATCACTTCAACCAGCAATGAGCCGGTGAAGAAAATCCCGATAAAGGCCGATGGAAACCCGGCAATCACCAGCAGCATCGCATTGCGAAATACATGGCCGTACAGCACGCGGTGGTTGGTCAGCCCTTTGGCTTTGGCGGTCACCACATACTGTTTGTTGATCTCGTCCAGAAAGCTGTTTTTGGTCAGCAAGGTCATGGTCGCGAAGTTGCCGATCACCAGCGCGGTGACCGGTAACGCCAGATGCCAGAAATAATCGAGGATCTTGCCGCCCACACTCAGTTCATCGAAGTTGTTGGAGGTCAGGCCGCGTAACGGGAACCAGTCAAAATAGCTGCCCCCGGCAAACAGCACGATCAGCAGGATGGCAAACAGGAAGGCCGGAATCGCATAGCCCACGATGATCAATGAACTGGTCCAGACGTCAAACTGGCTGCCGTGTCGCGTAGCCTTGGCGATCCCCAGCGGGATCGACACCAGGTACATGATCAGGGTGCTCCACAATCCCAGAGAGATGGAGACCGGCATCTTCTCCTTGATCAGGTCTATGACTTTGGCATCACGAAAGAAACTCTCGCCGAAATCCAGTCGGGCGTAGTTCTTGATCATGATCCACAAGCGTTCCGGCGCCGATTTGTCGAAGCCGTACATCTTTTCGATTTCCTTGATCAGCTCCGGGTCCAGCCCCTGTGCGCCGCGATAGTTGGAACCTGCCACCGAGACCTCGGAACCCCCGCCGGCAATACGGCTGGTGGCGCCATCAAAGCCTTCGAGCTTGGCAATCATCTGTTCGACCGGGCCGCCAGGGGCGGCCTGGATGATGATGAAGTTGATCAGCAAAATCCCGAATAACGTCGGAATAATCAGCAGCAGTCGCCTGAATATATAAGCCAGCATTTAAGGCTCCAGGCTCGCGCTTGCGGGTTTAGTGGGAGTTGCAGGCTTGGTGTCGGGTTTTGCCCACCATGTAGAGGTACCGATGTCGTATTTCGGGGTGACTTCGGGATGGCCGATATGACTCGAGTAGGCCACGCGCCAGGTTTTGATATGCCAGTTTGGAATCACATAGAAGCCCCACTGCAACACACGGTCCAGCGCCCTGGCATGGTTGATCAGGCTTTGCCGTGACTCGGCGTTGATCAGACCTTCAGTCAGCTGGTCGATAGCCGGGTCCTTGAGGCCGATAAAGTTGCGGCTGCCGGGTTTGTCGATGCTTTGCGACTCCCAGTATTCGCGCTGTTCACTGCCGGGTGAACTCGATTGCGGGAAGCTGCCGACGATCATGTCGTAATCCCGTGAGCGCAGACGGTTCAGGTACTGGGAGGTGTCGACACGACGAATCTGCAAGTCGATGCCCAGGTCGCTGAGGTTGCGTTTGTAGGGCAGCAGGATTCGCTCAAAGTCGGTTTGCGCCAGCAGAAACTCGATTTTCACCGGTTTGCCCTGTGCGTCGACCATCTTGTCGTCGACGATGCGCCAGCCGGCGTCTTGCAGCAATTGATAGGCGCGGCGCTGTTGGTCGCGAATCATGCCGCTGGCGTCGGTGACATTCGGTTTGAAGACTTCTGTGAATACCTGATCGGGGATCTGGCCGCGCAAGGGTTCCAAAATAGCCCGTTCCTCTTCGGTCGGCGGCGCTTTGGCAGCCATCTCCGAGTTTTCGAAGTAGCTGCCGGTACGTGCGTAGGCGCCGCTGAACAGCTGCTTGTTGGCCCATTCAAAGTCGAACAGCAGGCTTAGCGCCTCGCGCACGCGCACATCCTGGAACATGGGTTTGCGCAGATTGAAGACGAAACCCTGCATGCCCGTCGGGTTGTGGTTACGGATTTCTTCTTTTATCAAGCGGCCCTGGGTGAATGCCGGGGCGTTGTAGGCGCCGGCCCAGTTTTTGGCGCTGATCTCCAGCCAGTAATCAAACTGCCCGGCCTTGAGCGCTTCGAACGCGACGCTGTTGTCACGAAAGTAATCGACGGTAATCGCGTCGAAGTTGTACAGCCCCTTGTTGATCGGCAGGTCCTTGCCCCAGTAGTCCTTGTTGCGCTCGTAACGAATTGAGCGCCCGGGTTTGATCTCGGTGATGGTGTAGGGGCCGCTGCCTGGCGGGACTTCCAGGTTGCCTTTGCCAAATTCCCGTGTTTCCCACCAATGCTTGGGCAGGACCGGGAGCTGGCCAAGAATCATCGGCAATTCGCGATTCTTGTTGTGCTTGAAGGTGAATTTCACCTGCAACGGGTTTTCCGCGATGGCCTGGTCCACGTCGCTGTAATAACCCTTGTAGAGCGGTGAGCCGTTCTTCATAAGGGTATCGAAGCTGAATACGACGTCTTCGGCGCGAATCGGATGACCGTCACTGAACTTTGCCTGGGGGCGCAGGTAAAAACGCACCCAGCTGTTATCGGGGGCCTTTTCGATTTTTTCGGCAATCAGGCCGTAGGAAGTAAAGGGCTCATCGAGGGTCTGCCGGGCCAGGGTGTCGAAGGTCAGATCAATATCGTCGGCCGGCACACCTTTATTGATAAAGGGGTTGAGGCTGTCGAAGCTTCCCAGCGCGGATTTGCGAAACGTCCCGCCCTTGGGGGCGTCCGGGTTCACGTAGTCGACATGCTTGAAGTTGGCCGGGTATTTCGGCGGTTCGTCGTAGAGGGTCAAGGCATGTTGAGGGGCGGCCAGTACCGCGCTGGCAAAACCGGCCAACAGCAAGCCGGCAAGGGGCTTGAGCAACGTAC
>JBILYW010000379.1:0-4302 GCA_044377555.1 Pseudomonas sp. | reverse complement strand
CCGTGTTCGGCCCGTACAACTTCCCGGGCCATTTGCCCAACGGGCATATCGTTCCGGCCTTGCTGGCCGGTAACACCGTGGTGTTCAAACCAAGTGAACTGACCCCCAAAGTCGCTGAGCTGACGGTCAAGTGCTGGATCGAAGCAGGCCTGCCCGCGGGCGTGTTGAACCTGCTGCAAGGCGCGCGGGAAACCGGTATTGCGCTGGCGGCGCATACCGGCATCGACGGTTTGTTTTTCACCGGCTCGAGCCGTACCGGCAATGCCCTGCATCAGCAGTTCGCCGGGCGTCCGGACAAAATTCTGGCCCTGGAAATGGGCGGCAACAACCCGCTGGTGGTTGACCAGGTGGCCGATCTGGACGCTGCGGTCTACACCATTATCCAGTCGGCGTTTATCTCTGCCGGCCAACGCTGCACCTGCGCCCGGCGCCTGCTGGTCCCGCAAGGGGCATGGGGCGATACCCTGCTGAACCGTCTGGTTGAAGTCAGCCAGAACATCGAAGTCGGCGCCTTTGACCGCCAGCCTGCGCCCTTCATGGGTTCGGTAATTTCCCTTGGCGCTGCTCAGGCCCTGATGGATGCCCAGGAAGTGTTGCTGGGTTCGGGCGCTGTTGCCTTGCTGGAAATGACCCGGCCGGACAGCAACGCAGCCTTGCTGACGCCAGGCATTATCGATGTGACGGAAGTCAGTGACCGGTCGGACGAAGAACTGTTCGGGCCGCTGCTGCAAGTGATTCGCTACGCCGATTTCGACGCGGCGATTGCCGAGGCCAACAACACGGCGTTCGGTTTGGCGGCAGGTTTGTTGTCAGACTCCGAAGAGCGTTACCAGCAGTTCTGGCTTGAAAGCCGTGCCGGGATCGTGAACTGGAACAAGCAGTTGACGGGCGCGGCGAGCAGCGCCCCGTTTGGCGGTGTCGGAGCGTCGGGCAACCATCGCGCCAGTGCCTATTACGCGGCGGATTATTGCGCGTACCCGGTGGCATCCCTGGAAACGCCGACGCTGGCGTTGCCTGCGGCGCTGACCCCGGGCGTGCGCTTGTCGTAACGCCTGGCCCCATCCCTTTGTGGGAGCGGGCTTGCTCGCGATAGCATCAGCGCGGCCTGACAACAGCGCCGCGTCGCCAGCATCGCGAGCAAGCCCGCTCCCACAGGGGGGGAACAGTAAGACCTTTAGCCATACACCGTTTGCCGGAGCCTCACCGATGAAGTCCTTTGAAGTCAATTTTGACGGTTTAGTGGGGCCGACCCATAACTACGGCGGTTTGTCGTTTGGCAACGTCGCTTCCCAGAGCAACAGCCAGCAGGCTTCCAACCCCAAGGAAGCCGCGCTGCAAGGCCTGGAAAAAATGAAAGCGCTGATGGACATGGGTTTTGTCCAGGGCGTGCTGGCCCCGCAAGAGCGCCCGGACGTCGCGGCTTTACGCAGTCTGGGTTTTGCCGGCACTGACGCTCAGGTCATTGAGCGCGCCGCCAAAGAAGCCATGCCATTGCTGGTTGCCAGCTGCTCGGCATCGAGCATGTGGGTGGCCAACGCGGCCACTGTCAGCCCGAGTGCGGATACCGCAGACGGACGCGTGCATTTCACGGCGGCCAATCTCAACTGCAAATTCCACCGCAGCATCGAGCATCCGACCACCAGTCGTGTGCTGGGCGCGATGTTCGCCGATCAGCAGCACTTTGCGCATCACGCGGCGTTGCCGGCTGTGGCGCAATTTGGCGATGAAGGCGCAGCGAACCACACGCGTTTTTGCCGCGAATACGGTGAGGCGGGTGTGGAGTTCTTTGTGTTCGGGCGCAGCGCGTTCGACAGCCGCTACCCGGCACCGCAAAAATATCCGGCCCGCCAGACACTCGAAGCCTCCCAGGCGGTGGCCCGTTTGCACGGCTTGAGCGAAGAGGGCGTGGTGTTTGCCCAGCAAAACCCGTCCGTGATCGACCAGGGTGTGTTCCATAACGATGTGATCGCAGTGGGCAATGGCGAGCTGCTGTTCCATCACCAGGATGCGTTCCTCAATACCGAGCAGATGCTGGGCGAACTGCATGGCAAGCTGGCCGCGCGCGGTGGCAACTTCCAGTCGATCAGCGTGCCGCGCGATCAGGTGGCCGTGGAAGACGCGGTGCGTTCGTACCTGTTCAACAGCCAGCTACTCAGCCGTGCAGACGGTTCGATGTTGTTGATCGTGCCCGAAGAGTGTCGCGCCAACCCGCGCGTCTGGCAGTATTTGCAAGGGTTGACGGCCGCTGGCGGACCGATTCGTGAGGTCAAGGTGTTCGACCTCAAGCAGAGCATGCAGAACGGCGGTGGTCCGGCATGCCTGCGGTTGCGGGTCGCACTCAATGAAACCGAGCTGGCGGCAGTCAATCCGGGGGTTATCATGACCGCTCCGTTGTATGACACGCTGACCCGGTGGGTAAACAAGCACTACCGCGATGCCCTGCGCGAAAGCGACCTGGCCGACCCGCAATTGTTGCTTGAATGCCGTACGGCATTGGATGAACTGACGCAAATCCTTAAACTGGGCGCGGTTTACCCCTTCCAGATCAATTGAACAGTTGCGTGCCTGAGCGATTATTAGCGCCGGGCACGCACCTTACCTCCCAATGAGAGCGAAATAATGACCGATACCCTGAAGCTGATTCTTGAAGATACCGACGGCACCCAGCTGGAAACCAGCTGCACCCGCGTCGCCGTCATGTGGCAGGGCAAAGAGTTGTGGATCCAGCAAGACGGCCGTGGCCAGCTGCTGATCGGTGTTGACGTTGAAGAAGGCGATGCCGAATACGCCAACCTGCTGCTGCGTCCATTAGCGACTAACCTTGTCAGCCTGCAACTGGAAATGGAACCGGCTGAACTGAGCGATGACGAAGATGGTGAAGACGGTCATGTGCACGGCCCAGACTGCAACCACTGATTAAGGATGCACTATGCTCGCTCTCGGCAAACTGCTTGAACTGACCTTGGCCGGACGTGAACCGGCCGAGAAAACTCAACTGACTGTCGACGGCGTGCGGATGCGCTGGCTGACCGAAGGCGCGCTTGAAGTGCGCCCGCCCGAGGTTCGCGACAACGGCCTGGATCTGTTGTTGTCAGCCGGCATCCACGGCAACGAAACAGCGCCGATCGAGTTGCTTGATCGCCTGTTGCAGGCCATTGCACGGGGAGAAATCAAACCCCGTGCACGTATTCTGTTCCTGTTCGGCAACCCGGGCGCCATGCGCACCGGGGCACGATTTGTCGAAGAGGACCTCAACCGGTTGTTCAACGGTCGCCACGAAAGCAGCAGTGGCCCTGAAGCCTTGCGCGCATGCGAACTTGAACATCTGGCTGAAACTTTTTTCAGCCCGCCTGAGCGCACCCGTCTTCACTACGATTTGCACACGGCAATTCGCGGTTCGAAGATCGAGCAGTTCGCGCTGTATCCGTATAAAGAGGGGCGGGCCCATTCCCGTGACGAACTGGCCCGCCTGCGTGCTGCCGGGATGGAAGCGGTGCTGTTGCAAAACAAGCCGTCGATCGTTTTCAGTGCCTATACCTACGACAAGCTGGGCGCCGAGGCATTCACCCTGGAGCTGGGCAAGGCCCGGCCTTTTGGGCATAACGGCGGGGTCAATGTCGGGCGCCTTGAGCTGCGCTTGCAGCAGATCATCGAAGGTACCGAGTCGCCACTGGCCCAAGCATCGCTGGACGGCTTGCAGCTGTTCAGCGTGGCCCGTGAAGTGATCAAGCACAGCGATGCATTCATCCTGCACTTGCCCGCAGATGTAGAAAACTTCTGCGAGTTGCCCAAGGGCTATTTGCTGGCGCAGGACACGGGCAAGACCCGCTGGGTGATCGAAGAAGAGGGCGCGCGGATCATCTTTCCCAACCCGAAGGTGAAGAATGGCTTGCGGGCCGGGATGATTATCGAGCCGGCTACCCTCAATCAGGCGAGTCAGTCACCCACGTAATGGATATAGGTTTTGCGCAGGGGCAGCCCCAGCTCCTCGCGCATGCCGTTTTCGCTATAGGGCACGGGGTTTGTCGTGCGGGCCGGGGTGGCGGGATCGTTATCAAAGTCAAAGGGTTCAATGTTGCAAGGCAAGCCCACGGCCTGCAGCTCCGCATTATTTACCAGCGGGGGTTGCTTGGTGCCTAGATGCCCGTCTGGGCTTGTGCCTGGGAATTGCGTGCCTGTGACGCAGTTATACGCGTGGCAAAGCTCGTGGTAGAGGCCAATAAGCGGTATTGAGCCCGGCATTGAATAGGTCGGGTTGTAATACACCGTTCCTCCGAAATCCGGCAGCCCGTGCTTGCCGGC
>JBILYW010000378.1:0-4311 GCA_044377555.1 Pseudomonas sp. | reverse complement strand
CTCTACGACGACAGCAGCCTCACCCCCTTGCACCTCGACGACGCCATCGTCGAGCAACTGGGCGAGTCCCGCACCTACGAGAAGCTGATCAACGGCGTGCGCCACGGCGTGATCGAGCGCCGCTACGGGATCTACCCGCAACACAGTGGCGAGCTGATCATCCCGGCGCAAACCTTCAGCGCCACCCAGGTCGACAGCCAGCAAGCCACCGCCCCGGCCCCGCTTGGGCCCAAACCCGGAAAACTGGTACACGCGACCTCGTCCGAGATCCCGCTGACCGTCATGCCCAAGCCCGAGGCCTACCCGCCCAATGCACCCTGGCTGCCTGCGCGCAGCCTGAGCATGAGCGAAACCTGGAACCCCGAGCCTGACCATACCCTGGTCGGCGAATCACTGACCCGCACCCTGACCCTCAAGGCCGAAGGCCTGTCCAGCGCCCAACTGCCGCCGCTGCCCGCCACTGACGTCAACGGTTTGCGGCGCTACCCGGACCTGCCGCAACTGAGCAACCAGATCACCGAAAACGGCCTGATCGGCAGTCGCGAAGAACGTGAAGCGCTGGTGCCGACCCGAATCGGCCAGATCGAATTGCCCGCTGTCGAAGTAGTGTGGTGGAACACCCATGAAGACCACCTGGAGCGCACTTACCTGCCCGCCCGCACGCTGCTGGCAGCGGCCAACCCGAACCTGGCCGTGGACACCCCCGTCAGCAACACCCCGACGGCACTCAACGAAGAGTCCTCGCTGTGGATCTGGCAACTCAGCACCCTGATCCTGGCCATCACCACCCTGGCGAGCCTGGGATTGTGGTGGCGCGCCCGCTGGCAACCGGCGATTCTGCGTGCCGCGCAAACCGGTCCCAGCCCGCGCACTTTGCTCGACGACCTTAAACGCGCCTGCCTGGCCAACGACCCGCAGGCCACGCGCCAGGCCCTGGATGCCTGGGCCCGGCAACAACCCGAAACCCTGGCCGACATGGCCGCACGCTTTGTGTTGCTGTCCGACGCCCTGGACGGACTCAACGGCGCGCTCTACAGCGAAACCGGCCAGTACTGGCAAGGTGAAGAACTGTGGAAAGCCATTCGCAGCATTCCTGCCGCCGAGCGCGAGCAGGACGCGGGCAGCGAACCGAGCAGCCTGCCACCCCTCTACCCCAAATAATTTCCCGGCAACCCGTGACCGCCTGAGCGAGCGGGTTGCCAGCCCTTTTTAACGGATTCTGTTATGCGCCTGTTTCACACTTCCGACTGGCACCTGGGGCAAAACCTCCATGGCCAGGAACGCGACTTCGAACACGCCTGCTTTTTAACCTGGCTCCTGGCCCAACTGGGGCAACAGCAACCCGATGTACTGCTGATTGCCGGGGACATCTTTGACACCGTCAACCCGCCGGTCAAAGCCCAGGAACGGCTCTACGACTTCATCGTCAGCGCCCACGAGCAACAACCCAAACTCACCATCGTGATGATCGCCGGCAACCACGATTCCGGCTCGCGCATCGAACTGCCCGCCCCGCTGATGCGCCGCTTGCGCACCCACGCGCTGGGCCGGGTGTTATGGCTCGATGACGGCCAGCTCGACGCCGAACGCCTGCTCATCCCCCTGCCCGATGCCAACGACAACATTGGCGCCTGGTGCCTGGCACTGCCGTTTCTGCGCCCTGCAGAAGTGACCGGCGCGCACCTGGGGGATGACTATCTGCGCGGCATTGGTCAGGTCCATGAAAAGCTGATCGCCGCAGCCAACGCCAAGCGCCAGCCCGGCCAGGCCCTGATCGCCATCAGCCACGCGCACATGGCCGGCGGCTCGGTGTCAGAAGACTCCGAGCGCAGCCTTATCATCGGCAACGCCGAAGCCCTGCCCGCCAGCCTGTTCGGCCCCGGCATCAGCTATGTCGCCCTGGGCCACTTGCACAAGCCGCAGCGGGTCAACAGTGAAGACCGGATCCGCTACTGCGGCTCGCCGATCCCGCTATCCTTCTCGGAAATCGCCTACCAGCATCAGATCCTTGACGTGAAACTCGATGGCGAAACCCTGCTCAGCGTCGAGCCACTGCTGATCCCCCGTGCCGTCAATCTGCAACGTATCGGCCCGCAGCCCCTGGCCGATATCCTCGCCCAGCTGGCTGAGCTGCCCGATATTGACTTACTGGCAGATACCCAGCGCCAGCCCTGGCTGGAGGTCCGGGTCACGCTTGACGAGCCGCAACCGGACTTGCGCCAACAAATCGAAACCGCGCTGCAGGGCAAATCCGTGCGCCTGGTGCGCATCGCCGCCGAATATGCCGGCAGCGGCAGCCGGGCCGGGGATGACGACGCCTCACGACTGATCGAACTCGACCAGTTGACACCCCAGGAACTGTTCAGCCGGGCCTGGCAAGAAAACTACGGCAGTGACGCCGACGAACAGACCCTCAAGGACTTCGCCGTGTTGCTGCAGGAAGTTCAGCAAGA
The DNA here is from genome assembly GCA_044377555.1 of Pseudomonas sp. Classification (GTDB taxonomy): domain Bacteria; phylum Pseudomonadota; class Gammaproteobacteria; order Pseudomonadales; family Pseudomonadaceae; genus Aquipseudomonas. The sequence goes on along the minus strand of JBILYW010000378.1, from coordinate 1,858 downwards.
AGGTGAACAGCCATGAAAATTCTCGCCATTCGCCTGAAAAACCTCGCCTCCCTGGCCGGGCCCTTCGAGCTCGATTTCACCGCAGAACCCCTGGCCAGCGCCGGTCTGTTTGCAATCACCGGCCCCACCGGCGCCGGCAAAAGCACCCTGCTCGACGCCCTGTGCCTGGCCCTGTTTGGCGCCGTGCCGCGGCTGAACAACACCGGTCGCGATGCCAAGGTCCCGGATGCCGACGGCGAAATCGCCACCGGCGACCCGCGCACCCTGCTGCGCCGTGGCACTGGCGACGGCTATGCCGAAGTCGACTTTGTGGGCATCGACGGCCGTCGCTACCGCGCCCGCTGGGAAGCCAACCGCGCCCGCGAAAAGGCCACCGGCAAACTGCAAGCCAGTCGCCAGAGCCTGCGCGACCTGGACAGCGATCAACTGCTGGCCAGCCAGAAAGGCGACTACAAAGTCCAGCTCGAATCCCGGCTGGGGCTCAACTTCGAACAGTTCACCCGCGCCGTGATGCTGGCCCAGAGTGAGTTCAGCGCCTTTCTCAAGGCCGATGACAACGAGCGCAGTGAACTGCTGGAAAAACTCACTGACACCGCGCTCTACACCCGTCTGGGCAAGCGCGCATTCGACAAGGCCAAAGAAGCCAGGGACGCGCACAAGCAACTGCAAGACCAGGCCGTCGGCGTCACGCCCCTTGAGCCACAAGCCCGTGCCGAACTGGATCAACGCTTCAATGAGGCGCAGCAGCAGTTAAAAAACCAGCAAGGCCAGCTCAAGCAGCTGGAACTGCAACACACCTGGCTCAAAACCCTGAGCGAACTGCAAGAGCAGCAACACAGTGCCGCCGAGCAATTGCAGCAAGCCCAAACCCTATGGGACAGCCAGGCTGATCAGCGCCAGACCCTGCATCTGCTCGAACAACTGGCGCCGCAGCGCCACACGTTTGCCCGCCTGGCCGAGCTGGATACGCAACTCAGCCCGCTGGCCGTGCAAATCAGCGCCCATCTTCAGCAACAAAACGATCTGACCCGGCACCAGGCCCGGCTTGAAGCACAGTTGCACACCGCTCAACTGGCGGCGGCGCAGGCGCAGGCGCAACAGCGCGAACACGCGCCACGGGTCCAGCAGGCACATCTGGAGCAGGCCAATCTCAACCGCCTGAGCCAGGCCCTGAGTGCTCAACAGGCCCTCAAGCTGCAAGCCGAACAGGCCTGCGACGCCGGGCAACAGACCCTCAACACCCTGCTTGAACGCCAGCAGCAAGGCGCCGAACGCCTGGCCCAAATAGCCACGCAACTCGAGCACAGCAGCCAACTGGCGCCACTGGCCAGCGCCTGGGATGCCTACCGTCCGCGGTTGCAGAAACTGGTGCTGCTGAGCAACACCCTGGTCAAGGGCCGCGAAGAGTTGCCCGGCCTGGAGCAACGGGCCCGACAGGCCTCGCAACAACTGACCGAACTGCGCAACAGCCTGGAAATCCTGTTCCAGGAAGCCGGTGCCGAACCCCATGCGGTCAACGAGCAAATCCAGACCCTGGGCAGCCTGCTCAATGACAACCGCCAGCAACAGCGCGCCTTCGAGGAGTTGCAGCGCCTGAGCAGCAGCCAGCAGGCGCTGGACAGTCGCCTGCAAGAATTGCAGGCCAAGCAACACAGCGTGCAACTGGAGCGCGAGCGCCTGAGCCAGCAAGGCATTCAGGCCAAGGCCGACCTTGAGGTGGCCGAGCAAACTCTGCAGATCACCCGCCAGCTTCTGGAGCGCCAGCGTCTGGCCCGCAGTGCCAGCGTCGAAGAACTGCGCGGGCAGTTGCAGGACCACCAGCCTTGCCCCGTGTGTGGCAGCGCCGAGCATCCGTATC
>JBILYW010000376.1:0-4313 GCA_044377555.1 Pseudomonas sp. | reverse complement strand
GCAGTTAGCGCATTGGCAGCGTGTAAATGGCTATGTATTTGCCCTTTTCAGCGCCGTAATAATTTTTTTCGCCCGTGGCCGTCTGCTCGGTTTTTTGGGCGCGGGTGCGGGACTGAAGCGTCAGCGTCAGGATCAAGAGCGCTTGCGTCAGGCCGCTGTAGTTTTTGATTGCACCCGCGAAGGTGTGCTGGTCAGCGACAGCCGCGGCGTGATCGTGCATGTGAATCGCGCCCTGGTTGAAATCACCGGTTACCCGGTCGAAGAGGTGCTGGGCCGCCGGCCGAACATGTTCAAGTCAGGGCGGCACGGGCCGGCTTTTTATGAGGCGATGTTCAAGTCGTTACAGCAAAGCGGCGATTGGCACGGCGAGATCTGGAACCGGCGTAAAAGCGGTGAGGTTTACCCGCAGTGGCAGACCGTGCGCGCGATCGCCGATGACAGCGGCCAGGTCAGTCACTATGTCGCGGTTTTCTCAGATATTTCCGCGATCAAAAACTCCCAGACCGAACTGGCGCGGCTGGTTCACCACGACCCGCTGACCGACCTGCCCAATCGCTTGTTGTTTACTGACCGCACCGAGCAGGCGCTGGCTTATTCGCAACGCCAGCAGTGCGGCTGCGCGTTACTGCTGATAGACCTCGATCATTTCAAAATCATCAATGACAGCCTTGGTCATAACGTGGGGGACCTGCTGCTCAAGGCGGTCGCCGATCGTTTGTACCGTGTGTTTGGCAAGGGCTTTACGGTGGCCAGGCTTGGAGGGGATGAGTTTGGCGTGCTGGTCGAGAGCTGCGCGCAAGTGAGCCAGGCCGCTGCCCTGGCGCAGCAGGTACTGGATGTCATGAAAGGCGCATTCAATGTCGACAAGCATCAGTTGTTTATCAGTGCCAGTATCGGTATCAGCGTGTTCCCCAGTGATGCATTGAATGCCGAACAATTGCTGCGCAATGCTGACTCGGCCCTGTTCAAGGCCAAAAGTGCCGGGCGGGAAGGTTACGCGTTGTACACCGAAGAGCTGACCGCCCATGCTCAGTACCGGATCGAGGTGGCCAGCGATTTGCGCCGTGCCTTGGAGCAGCAAGAGTTGCGGGTGTATTACCAGCCGGTACACGACCTGCAAACCAGTCGCCTGATTGGTGTTGAAGCGCTGGTGCGCTGGCAGCATCCGCTGCGGGGGCTGGTGTCTCCGGGGGAATTTATCCCGATCGCCGAACGTACCGGTCTTATTGCTGAAATCGATGCCTGGGTGCTGGAGCAAGCCTGTTGGCAGATGTGTCAGTGGCAAGCCTCTGGCGTGGAGTTGTCGTTCGTGGCGGTGAATATTTCCAGCCGGCTGTTTGCTCGTCCTGAGTTGTACCGGCTGGTTTCAACGGTGCTGGCAGACACGGGGCTTAACCCGGCATTACTGGAGCTTGAAGTCACCGAAAGCGCCGTGATGGACAACTCGCAAGTCGCACTGGAGCAAATGCACCGCCTGCGGGCGCTGGGCTTGCGCCTGGCCATTGATGACTTTGGAACCGGGTTTTCATCGCTGTTGCGGCTTAAGCAAATGCCCGTGCAGAAGCTGAAAATCGATCAGGGATTTGTGGCGGGCTTGCCCGAGGACAATGACGATGTGGCGATTGTGCGGGCGGTCATCGCGCTCGCTCAAAGCATGGGCCTGCAGGTGCATGCCGAAGGGATAGAGCAGGTCGAGCAGGCGCAGTTCCTGCTCGACTTCAACTGCAACCTGGGTCAGGGCTACTGGTTCGGGCGTCCGATGCCTGCCAAGGAGCTGGACTGGCAGCGGGCCCCCGTGATTCGCGCCTGAGCCGCGGCTCAGTTTTTCTCGGGCGGCAGGGTCGGCAGCGCGCGCAGGGCTGCTTCGTACCACTCGGTGTTAAATGCGCGGTCTTCTTCGAGGATCGCGTCAATTTCCACGGCCAGTACGTGGGCCATCATCTGCAGGATGTCGTCGCGCTCGTAGCCCACCAGGGTCAGCTTGTTGAACGTGGCTTTGGCAGCAGGCGGGTTGTCGCTTTCGATCTGGTTTTCAATGGCCTGAATCAGCGTGGACTCGGCGAACTCTTCTTCTTCGTTATCGATATCAACTGGCTCGCTCATGGCAGGCTCCTTAAGTAAAGGCAGGCAGTCTAACTGTATTCAGCCGGGTGATGCTGCTGGCCAGCTCAGTCGTGAAGCTCTATAACAGGCACAGCCAACCCCAACACGGCCTGGAGGCTTTGTAATGCTCAAGCTTTATGGATTTGCAGTCAGCAACTACTACAACATGGTCAAACTGGCGCTGCTGGAGAAGGGTGTACCTTTTGACGAGGTGCCGTTTTTTGCCGGCCAAACCCCTGAGGCGCTAGCCGTCAGCCCGCGCGGCAAAGTCCCGGTTCTGGGCGTTGATCAAGGCTTTATCAACGAAACCAGCGTGATCCTGGAATACATCGAACAGACCCAGCCAGGCCCGAAACTGCTGCCGGTTGATCCGTTCGAGCGCGCGCAAGTGCTGGCGCTGGCCAAAGAAATCGAGCTGTATATCGAATTGCCTGCCCGAGCTTGCTACGCCGAAGCATTTTTCGGCATGCCTGTGCCGGACGCGATCAAGGCCAAAGCCCGTACCGAGTTGCTGGAAGGCATGGCCTCGTTGGGTCGCCACGGCAAGTTCGCACCCTATGTGGCAGGCGAAACGCTGAGCGTTGCGGATATTTACTTCGTCTTCAGCGTCAACCTGGCTTGTGCCGTAGGGCACAAGCTATTCGGTCTGGACCTGCTGGCTGACATGCCGGATGCCAGAGCGCTGCTGGAGCGGCTGGAGCAAAACCCGCATGTGCAGAAAATTGCCGCCGACAAGGAAGCGGCCATGCCGCAGTTTCTGGCCTGGATCAGCAGCAAGAAATAACCGGCGCACTGGCGCTGGATAAAAAACGGGCACCCTTGGGTGCCCGTTTTTGATGGTGCTCGCGGGGATTAACGGCTGGCCAGCAACGCCTTGCCGCGAACCACTGCCGCTTTCACCTGTGCCGGCGCGGTGCCGCCGATGTGATCACGGGCATTGACCGAACCTTCCAGCGTCAGCACGGCAAACACATCTTCTTCGATCTGATCGCTGAACTGGCGCAGTTCTTCGAGGCTCATCTCAGCCAGGTCCTTGCCCGTCTCTACGCCGTATTTCACGGCATGGCCGACGATTTCGTGGCAATCACGGAACGGCAGGCCACGGCGTACCAGGTAGTCCGCCAGGTCGGTGGCGGTCGAGAAACCGCGCAGTGCCGCTTCACGCATGATCGCGTGCTTGGGCTTGATCGCCGGGATCATGTCGGCAAATGCGCGCAACGAATCGCGCAGCGTGTCGGCGGCATCGAACAACGGCTCTTTGTCTTCCTGGTTGTCCTTGTTGTAAGCCAGTGGCTGGCCTTTCATCAGGGTCAGCAGGCCCATCAGTGCGCCGAACACACGGCCACTTTTGCCACGTACCAGCTCTGGCACGTCGGGGTTTTTCTTTTGCGGCATGATCGAGCTGCCGGTGCAGAAACGGTCCGGCAAGTCGATGAACTGGAATTGTGCACTGGTCCACAGCACCAGCTCTTCGGAGAAGCGCGACAAGTGCATCATCGCAATGCTGGCGGCTGCGCAGAATTCGATGGCGAAATCGCGATCAGACACGTTGTCCAGCGAGTTGCCGCCCACGGCGTCAAAACCCAGCAATTGAGCCGTGAATTCGCGGTCGATCGGGTAGGTGGTGCCAGCCAGTGCTGCGCTGCCCAACGGCATGCGGTTGGTGCGCTTGCGGCAGTCTACGAGGCGCTCGTAGTCGCGGCTGAGCATTTCGAACCAGGCCAGCATGTGGTGACCGAAAGTCACTGGCTGGGCGGTTTGCAGGTGCGTAAAGCCGGGCATGATGGTCTCGGCTTCGCGCTCGGCTTGCTCCAGCAGGCCTTTTTGCAGGCGGGTGATTTCGGCCAGGATTACGTCAATTTCGTCACGCAGCCACAGGCGGATATCGGTGGCCACCTGGTCATTACGGCTGCGCCCGGTGTGCAGCTTTTTGCCGGTCACGCCGATGCGGTCAGTCAGACGCGCCTCGATGTTCATGTGCACGTCTTCCAGATCGATGCGCCAGTCAAACGTGCCGGCTTCGATTTCGCTCTGGATGGATTTCAGGCCTTCGATGATGCTGTCGCGTTCGGCATCGGTCAGCACACCGACCTTGGCCAGCATGGTGGCGTGAGCCACGGAGCCCATGATGTCGTGACGATAAAGGCGCTGGTCGAAAGTGACGGAGGCGGTGAAACGCGCAACGAAGGCGTCGACGGGTTCACTGAAGC
>JBILYW010000377.1:0-4313 GCA_044377555.1 Pseudomonas sp. | reverse complement strand
ACTCTTGCGCGAGGCTGCGGCGCTTGCGAGGGAGGCGGGGTACGTCGGTCTGGTTATCCATGGTGAACATTTTTCTCGAATTCAAAGGGATCGGGAGCACTGATCATTAAAGCAGCTGAACAATCGGTCTGGCGGATCTGGACGCTGCACTGCACTGCCCCCGTATGGGCGCATGATAGCTCAAGCGAGTTGTACGATCACCTGCTGACACCCAATACCTTCAGGCCCTACTTCTACCTCCACAGGATCCTGGCAGAGCTTTCTCCACAAAACCCCGACTACTTGAATACTCCTACTACACAAGAATACTTATCCCCCAGAAACTCCGACATACCTGATACACCCTCTTTTGCTGATTACCCACTCTACGCGGCACTCATTCAAGCACTGAGCCCTTGAACATGCTGAATTCCGAAACCCGCTCCCTCCTGAACCGTTCGTTACGCAATACCACCCTTACCTTGATCCTGCTGGCAGATTTATGGGCGCCCCCCGTCCAGGCAGCCCTGCCATATAAAGAACAAGGACGCCTGCACGACCCGTCCAGCTGGCGCAGCGATGAGTTCAAACGCGACTGGGGCCTTCAGGCCATTGGCGCTGATTACGGCTATGCCCGTGGATTGAGTGGTAAGGGTGTAAGGATCGCCATTTACGACAGCGGCACGGATCTTCGTCACCGCGAATTCGCAGGAAAAGGCCACCGGGGGGTGCGCATGGCCGAACCTGGCTGCCTGAGTGAAGCAAACCTTTCTCCCGACACGGGTTGCTTTTTTACTGAGGGTGATCGAACTGCCGTTACATGGATTGACCTGACCCCGGACAACAAACTACAGCTCGAAAAGTTGATAGCCAGCGGGACGCTGACCGATGACTTTATTCAAATCTACAGCGCAACTCTCGGAAAAAGTATCGATGACCACGGCACCCATGTAGCTGGAACCATGGTCGCCAATCGCGACGGCAGCGCCTTTCACGGCGTCGCCTACAACAGCAGCTTGAGTGCCATTCGCTATGCCACCCACGAGTACTACAACCCCCCGTCTGCCAATTTCACCGGCCGCGCTCAGAGCTTGGCCGCCATCACGGGTGCCTATGCGCAACTGCGCCAAGATAATGTTCGTGTCATCAACCACAGTTGGGGCCCCCCTGTGGATCTGGAGAGCCTCGAGGTTCTGGATGCCGACCTGGCAGCAGAAACCGGCGTTCTGGGCAATGCACTAGGCCAAGGCTCCCGGGATTTTGGCCTGCTGCAGGTCTGGGCGGCAGGGAATAACCGCAAGGGTCAAAACACCTCGCCCGAGACGGCGCTCTTCGCCGACACACTGCCCAGCATGCCGCGAGCCCGCCCCGAGCTAGAGCCCTACTGGCTCAGCGTGGTCAACCTGAATCAAAGCCTCACGCTCGATAGCAGCTCGTTCCGTTGCGGGTACAGCATGAACTGGTGCCTGGCGGCACCGGGGACCGGCATCATCTCATCCATCGTCAGCGGTGAGATCGACACGCAAAGAAATTACGGCCCTGACACAAAAGTGAATGGCTTTACGATCACGGCAGATCGACCGGTTTTCGGCTACGGGTCGCAAACCGGCACCTCCATGGCCGCCCCTCATGTCAGCGGCGCGCTGGCACTCCTGATGGAACGCTTCCCCTACCTCGACAACCCGCAGATCCGCGACGTATTGCTGACCACTGCCCGTGACCTGGGCGCGCCCGGCGTCGATGAGGTGTATGGCTGGGGCTTGATAGATTTAAAAAAAGGCATCGACGGGCCGGGGCAACTTCGGGTCGATACCAACGTAGTGATGAACCAGCGGGCCGGTGGCGCCAAAATCTGGCAAGGCGGAGCCTGGGACGACTGGCGTAACGACATCAGCGGCCCCGGCCGCCTGGGTAAATCAGGCCCTGGCTGGCTGCGCCTCAGCGGCAACAACAGCTTTGCCGGTGCAACCCTCACCAGCGGCACTTTAGAGTTCGATGGCGTTAACCGCCTAAGCCGGGACATTCAAGTCAACGGAGGCTTGCTGCGGCTCAATGGCACCCTGCAGGGCACCGATCTCAACCTGAAAAGCGGCAGCGCCCACATCAACGGCCAGCAACATGGCGGCCAGACCCTGGTCGGGGCCGGGGCCTTGCTCAGTGGCGACGGCATGCTGGCCAACACCCGCGTCGAGGGCACTATTGTTCCCGGCAGCGAACTGCGCCCGCTGACCGTAAATGGCACCTATGTACAGGCCGCCGGCTCAAACCTGGTGGCCCGCGTCGGTCTGAACAACGCTAACGTACCGGCGCTCAAGACCACCGGTCTGGCCAGCATCGAAGGCGGTACCTTGCGCCTGACCCGTGGTGCCAATGGTTCGGTGCTCGGCCAGCAATACCGCGTGTTGCAGGCTGATGGCGGGGTCACGGGGGCATTCAGCACGATTGATCGTCAACAATTCTCGCCCTTTCTGGGTTTTACCCAGCGTCTGAACGCCAATGCCTTGATGGTGGATGTGGGGCGCGGCCTGCCGCTGGCTTCAGTGGCACGCACGCCCAACCAGCGCGCCACCGCGACTGCCGCCGATAACCTGTCCCTGTCACAGCCCTTGGCACAACGATTGACTTCACTGTTCCCCGCCCAGGCACCCGAAGCACTGGACCAACTGAGCGGCGAACTGCATGCCAGCACCCAAGGGGTGATGCTCGAAAATAGCCGGGGCATCCGCGATGCAGCACTGGAACGTGCCCGCAGCACCCCACGCACCGACGACCCGCAAGCGGGTACACCGCGCTCTGGCGTTTGGGTGCAATTGCCCCATAAAAACGGCCGCCTCGATAGCGACCGCACGACCTCAAACGTCAGCTACAGCAGCACCGGCCTGCTGATAGGCATCGACCACGTCTTCGAACAAGGCACGCAAGCCGGGATGCTGCTGGGCAGCAGCCGCGGCGACGTAAAAGCGGGGGGCCGCGGCAAAGCCAGCATCGACACCTACCAGACCGGCTTGTATCTGGGCCACACCTGGGACGCTTTCGGTCTATACGGCGGCTTGAGCTATGCCAACAACCAAATCCAGAGCAAACGCCAAGTCGGCTTCCCTGGGGTTAACGAGCAACTGGCCGCCAAATACAACAGCCGCACCGGGCAACTGTTTATCGAAAGCAATTACCGCCTGGAACAGGGCGCGCTCGAATGGCAGCCGTATGTGCAACTGGCCCATATCCGTAGCCGCAACGATGGCTTCAACGAGCGCGGTGGCATCAGTGCCCTGAAGGGTAAAAGCTCGACCAATAGCGTCAACCTGGCCACCGGCGGCGTGCTCTTCAAACTCGATATGGCCAAGACCCAGACCGGACCTGCCTGGTTGAGCTTCAACGGCGGCCTGGCCTACACCCGCGCCAGCGGCGACCTGACCCCAGCGGTCGATGTCGCCTGGCAAGACGCAAGCACGATGCACATCACCGGCGCGCCGTTGAACAGCACAGCATTGAAACTGAACCTGGGAGCGGTGGCACGGCTCACACGCAGCAGCTCAGGCAGCGTGAATCTGAGTGATCAGCGCGGTGAGCGTTCGCAAGAACGCAGTGTGTCGGCGCAGTATCAGTTTGAGTTCTGAAGACCGGCCGCAACAACGACCGGTCTGTCTTCAGGCCAGCTGCGGTGAAGCCTGATCCTCCTGAATATCGCTCACGATAACCAGGTCGTCCGGGACCCAGATCAGGAACGGGTCCTTGGCCGGCCGGTCGTCATAAGGCCGGGCGCCCTCTTCACCCGATTGACCGGCCCGTCGAAAGCCGTACACCTGGCGCCGTTCTACATGAATGCTCGGCGCCGCCCCTGCGCCACTGGAAGGCTCGATGTTCATGGCCTTCAAGGTGGCCAGCAAATCCTCAATAATCTGCTGTCGGTTGAGGGTGAACGCCGAAGCGAAGCAGCGCCAGAAACGCCAGCCCGCCCGTTCCAGAATACGTTGGCGGCGCATGTCGCTGTCCCAGCGATCCGGCCCGTGGAAGCGGTCGCCGTCGCACTCGATGGCCAGGCGGCTGTCGTTATCACCTTCAACCACCATGTCGATGCGATAAGCCCCCACGCCGACCTGGGGAATCACCCGATAGCCGCGCTGCGTCAGCTCATCGTACATATCGCGCTCAAAGCCCGACTCGCATAACTCCCGCAAATCGCTGACCTGTGCCGCATCCTGGGTAAAGGGTGTTTCAAAGTGCTCAATCAGGCCCCGGCGCAAGCCATCGACCGCGCTGAGGTCGGTCAGCTCGACACTGCGCACCAGGTACATGCGGTCCCGCGCCCGGGACGCGGCCACGTTGAAACGCTG
>JBILYW010000026.1:0-12847 GCA_044377555.1 Pseudomonas sp. | reverse complement strand
TTACTCGAACACGGGCCGAAAGAAGCTTCGCTCGTAGCTCAAAATGCAGCGGTTGTCTTCTGCCAGCTTGAAGGCGGCAATGCACTCGGCATCGGTTTTGGAGCGCTCGCGGTAGTCTTCATAGGCCGCAAGGCTGGGGAAGGTAAACATCGCCAGGGCGATGTTGTTGGCGCCTTCTGAAGGCAGGAAGTAGCCGTGGTGCTGGCCGCCGAACTTCGCTACCAGCGGTATCCACACTTTCGCATAGGCTTCGAATTCGGCCAGTTGATACGGGTCAATCACATAACGCAGGTAGCACGTGATCATTGGTTCGTTCCATGGGGCGAAAAGAGACCGAGACTAGTCTCCAGCCGCCCCGCGGGTCAACAGACTCAAACCGGGTGCAGGCGATCATCCTCGGCGTAGATCGCGGTGTGCAGGCCGCCCTCGGCATCCCGCCAGGCGCGGTACATGCCCGGGGTGTTGAAGCTCAGTACCGTCTCGCCGGACGGTGACACTGCCACCACGCCACCGTTGCCGCCCAGGTCCTTGAGCTCACCCTGCACCACTTGCTCGCAGGCGTCTTCCAGGCTCGATCCCGCCAGCCGGATACGCGACGCAATATTGTGTGCCACCACGGTGCGCATGAAGAATTCGCCGTGGCCGGTCGCCGAGATGGCCGCGCTGCGGTCATCGGCCCAGGTGCCGGAGCCAATCAGCGGCGTGTCGCCCACACGGCCATAGCGCTTGTTGGTAATGCCGCCGGTGGAGGTGGCCGCCGCGACATGCCCCTGCCGGTCCAGTGCCACGGCGCCCACGGTGCCGAACTTCTTCTCCACGCCTCCCGGTTCCAGCAGGACCGTTTCCGGTTGCTGTTGCTGGGCCGCCCACTGGCGGCGACGCAAGGGGGTGTCGTACCAGTCGTTACTGACGTGCTCAAGGCCGGGTTGCTCGGACAGGAACAGATCCGCCCCCGCGCCTGCCAGCAGCACATGTTCGCTGTGCTCCAGCACCGCCCGCGCGCCGCAGATCGGGTTACGCACGTGATGCACGCCGGCCACGGCTCCGGCTTCGAGGTTGGCGCCGCTCATGATCGCCGCGTCCAGTTCGTGATCACCGGTATGGGTAAACACCGCGCCTTTACCGGCGTTGAACCAGGGGCACTCTTCCAGCTCGACCACACTGGCCTGCACCGCATCCAGGCTGCTGCCGCCCTGCTCAAGCACCTCGACTCCGGCCTTGAGCGCCTGCAGCAATGCCTCGTGGATAGCCTGTTCGTCGGCCTGGGTGAGCATGCCCGGCATCAAGACACCGGCTCCGCCATGCAAGGCCATCGCGATTGAAGGGGTCATTGTGCATGCACTCCGTGGTTGATTATCTGGCTCAAAAAACGTTGGGTTCGCGGTGATTCCGGGGCCGAGAAAAACCGCTCGGGCGGAGCTTCCTCAACAATCTCGCCCTGGTCCATAAACACGATACGGTCCGCGACCTTGCGGGCAAAACCCATTTCATGGGTCACGCAGATCATGGTCATGCCTTCCTGGGCCAGGCTGGTCATCACGTCCAGCACTTCGGCAATCATTTCCGGGTCCAGGGCCGAGGTCGGTTCGTCAAACAGCATGACCTTGGGCTGCATGCACAGGGCCCGGGCAATCGCGATGCGTTGCTGCTGGCCACCGGACAACTGCGAAGGAAACTTGTTGGCGTGATCGCGCATCTTGACCTTGTCCAGCAAGCCCAGCGCACGCTCGATGGCTTCGGCTTCGGGCACGCCCAGGTTGGAGGTCTGCGGCAACGTGCAGTTCTTCAACACCGTGAGGTGGGGGAACAGGTTGAAGTGCTGGAAGCACATGCCCACTTGCCGGCGGATGCGCTCCAGACCCTTGAGGTTGCCATTGAGCTCCTCGCCCAGCACCTGGACCATACCCTGCTGGTGTTGCTCCAGCTGATTGATGCAACGGATCAGGGTCGACTTGCCAGAGCCGGAAGGCCCGCAAATCACCACTTTCTCGCCGGCTTTGACATTCAGCGAGATGTTTTTCAGGACGTGGGCATTACCGAACCACTTGTTCAATTGTTCGATGCGCACCATCAGGTCGGCATCTGCCTTGGGTTGGATGATCATGAGCGGCTTTGCTCCATACGGTGTTCAAGGTGTCGGGCATAGCGCGACAGTGCAAAACAGATGACGAAGAAATAGATCGCCAGGAAGACGTAGATTTCGTGGCCGTACTCAACCCATTCAGGCGCAACGGCGGTGCTCATCGCGATACCGACGATGTCCAGCACGCCGACAATCATCACCAGCGTGGTTTCCTTGAACAGGCCGATAAACTGCGTCAGCAAAGGCGCAATGGATTGCTTGAGCACTTGCGGCAGGATGATCTGGCCCATGGTTTTCCAGTAGCCAAAACCCAGCGCCATCGCGGCTTCGTATTGGCCCTTGGGCAGGTTCTGCAAGCCGCCGCGCAGGGTCTCGGCCATGTAGGCGGCCGTGAACAGGATCAGCACCAGTTGCACCCGCAGCAGGATGTCGAACACCGAGCCCGGCGGCAGGAACAGCTGGATCATCAACGAAGCCATAAACAGCAGCGAGATCACCGGCACCGAACGCACCAGCTCGATGTAGAGCACGCACAGCATGCGCACCACCGGCAGTTTCGAGCGTCGGCCCAGGGCCAGCAAAATCCCCAGCGGCAAGGCGAAGATCATCCCCGCAGTGCCCAGAAACACCGTCACCAGCATCCCCGCGAACTTGGTCGAAGACACCTCCGGCAACCCGGCGCCGCCCTTGAGCAACCACCACATCACGATCGGCAGCAATGCCAGATAGGCCAGCAGCACGCGGCGGTCCAGACGCTTGAAAAACAGCAGGACAAACGCCGTGCCCGCCAGCACCATCGACAGGGTCACCCGCCACTGCTCGGCCTGCGGGTAAAAGCCATACACAAACAGGTTCCAGCGCTGGGTAATCGGCAGCCAGCACGCCCCGGCGGGGTTGCAGTCCTTGGCGCTGTCGCCGACGAAAGTCGCGTCGAACACCAGCCAGTTGAGTGCGGCCGGAATGCACCAGCACAACAGCGCGATAACGCTGAGGGTCAGCAGGCTGTGGCCCACGCTGGGGAACAATTGGCTGCGGCTCCAGGCCAGGGCCCGCTGGCCCCAGGGCAAGCGCGGCGGCGCCAGCGGCACAGGCAGTGCTTGATTCATCGCGGTCATGTTCAGTGCCCCCTCTGGCCGATACGGTGGTTGTAGATGTTCATCCCCAGGGAGATCACCAGGCTGATCGCACAGTACGTGCCCATGACCAGTGCGATGCACTCAATGGCCTGGCCGGTCTGATTAAGGGTGGTGCCGCCGGTGGACGACACCAGCTCCATAAAGCCGATCACCACACCCAGCGAGGAGTTTTTGACGATGTTCAAGTAAGTGTTGGTGATCTGCGGAATCATCGGGTAGATCGCCTGCGGCACGATCAACTGGCGCATGGTGGGGCCGGATTTGAAGCCCAGGGCCCGGGCCGCTTCGTACTGACCGCGATGAACCGACTCAATGGCACCCCGCACGATTTCTGCGATGTAACTGGCGCTGTAGAACGACAGGGCCAGGACCAGTGCGAGCATTTCCGGGACCAGGGTAATCCCGCCCTTGAATCCGAAACCGTGGGGCACCGGCACCTCCCATTGCACATGGGCGTCGCTCATGGCGTACACCAGCAATGGCAGCAATACGGCCCCGGCCAGAAGCGCGGGCCAGCGTCTGGAGGCAAAGCCGCGCCATGGCGCACGGGCTTCCTTGTAGCGACAAATCAGATAGCCCAGCAACGTGCCCAAAGCCATCAGGGCCAGGCCCCAGCCGACCAGACCGCCCTGCTCCAGCCAAGGCAGGTTCAGACCGTTGTTGTTCAAAAACACCACGCCAAACAACGAGGCCGAGTGCTTGACCCCGGGCAATGCCAGCACCAGGCCGTACCACCAGACCAGGTGCACCACCAATGGCACGTTGCGCAGGAACTCGATGCACGTACCGCTAAGGCGCTTGATCAGCCAGTTGTCCGAGACGCGGGCCATGCCCAGCGCGCCACCCAGGAGCGTCGCCAGCACGATGCTCAGTACCGACACCAGCAAAGTGTTGAGCAAGCCCACCAGGTACGCCCGGGCATAGGTCGCGTCCGGGGTGTAATCAATCAGCGAAAAGCTGATGTCGTAGCCGGCACGCTGGGATAAAAAACCGAAACCCGAGGCAATATTCAGGTGCTTGAGGTTCAGCGCGGCGTTGCTGGAAAGCAGGTAGAAGACTGCCGCAACCAGGGCCAGTACCAGCCCTTGCTGCAAGACACTCGACAGCCGCAGATTGTGCGAACGATGGGTCGACATGACAGTAATCCCCTTAACGAATCGGCGGTGCGTACATCAAGCCACTGTCTTTCCAGCCGCGGTTCAGCCCGCGCGGGATATTCAATGCCGTCTGCTGGCCGAGGTTACGGTCGTAGATTTGCGCGTAGTTGCCGACTTGCTTGAGGGCGCGATACGCCCAGTCATTGTCCAGTCCGAAGGACTGGCCGATCTTGCCTTCCGCGCCCAGCAAGCGGGCGACATCGGTGGACGCGGTTTTACTGGCGCGCAGTTCGTCGACGTTATCCGAGGTCACACCCAGCTCTTCGCCTGTCATCAGCGCGTAGGCAGTCCAGGTCACGATATTGCGCCAGGTGGTGTCGCCCTGAGCGACGAAGGCACCCAGTGGCTCCTTGGAAATCACTTCCGGCAGCATCACGTAGTCCTGGGGGTTGTTCATCAGCGCCAGCCGGGCCGCCAGGCCCGAAGAGTCGTTGGAGATTGCATTGCAACGCCCGCGCTGGAAGGCGGCGTAGAGTTCGGGGCTCTTTTCGATGACCACGGTTTTGTAGGTCAGGCCGCGTCGGCCGAAATAGTCTTCGAGGTTCTGCTCGGAAGTAGTACCCGGGGACAGGCAAAAGGTTGCACCGTCCAGGTCCGTGAGTTTTTTGATGCCGTCAGCGGCGTGGGTCATAAAGCCCTGGCCGTCATAGAACCAGACCGTGGTGAAGTCCACCCCGAGGTTGGCCACCCGCTCGGCAGTCCAGGAAGCCGCACGGGAAAGAATGTCGATTTCACCGGAAGCCAGGGCGGTGAAGCGATTTTTGGCGGTGGTGGTCAAGTACTCGACCTTGTCCGCATCGTCCAGCACCGCGGCCGCAACGGCGCGGCACAAATCCACGTCCATGCCGGTCCAGCGGCCTTTATCGTCGATCAGGGAAAAGCCCGGTTTGTCACCGGCCACACCGCAGCGCACGCTGCCATGGGCTTTGACCTTTTCCAGCACACCTGCCTGGGAGACCTGGGCGCCGGTCACGAGCAGTGCCAGCAGTGGCGCCCCAAGTAAAAGCTTCACCCTATTCAATTTGTGCATATCATTGCCCCTTCAAAATTCTTCTTGTTATGCCTGTCAACCACAGTCCAACGGCAGGTGGCGGTTAGGTGCACAATAAAGACAGAGGCATGGGCCGGATAGCGGCTATTGATCCACTATGCTGGACGCGCTATCGAATATTGGAATAACCCTATGAATATCGACTGGTATGAAGACTTCCTCGCCCTGGCCGATACCGGCAAATTCACGGCGGCGGCCAGCATGCGCGGCTCTTCGCAATCGGCGCTGAGCCGGCGCATTCAATTGCTCGAAGCCCATCTGGGGGCAACGCTGATCGACCGCGAACGCAACCCCGTGCGCCTGACGGCTGCCGGCGAGGCCTTGCTGCCCAATGCCGTGGAATTGGTGCGCATGGCCCGCGACTGCGAACAAAGCGTAAAAGTGCTCAACCGGCCGCTGACCTTTGCCTCGCTGCACACCCTGGCCTGCAACTTTTTCCCGGGCTGGATCAGCCAGTTGAACAGCCCGCAAGCGCCCCTGTTTACCCGCATCGACACGGGTTATCGCAGCACCGAGGACTACTACATGGCGCTGATGTCCGGGCGTTGCGATTTCATCCTGTTCTATCGCGACACCAAGACCGCTCCCTACTCCCGGCAAAGTGAGTTCGAGGTCAAATCCCTGGGCCACGACGAGCTGTACTGGGTCGCCACCCCGGCCCTGGCCGCGCATTGCGCACAGACCGACGAACCGATCCCGCTGCTCAGCTACTCACGCAGTGCCCAACTGCATGAGCTGTCACGTACCCAGATCAACCGCCACCCGCAGCCCCATCGCCTGCTTCAAGTGTTTGAAGCCACCGTGTCCGAAGCCCTCAAGCCGATGGTCGCCAGCGGCCAGGGCGTGGCGTGCATGCCCCACAGCATGGTCGCGCCGCTGATTGAGCGCGGGGAGCTGGTGCGCTTGTATCCGGATATGGAGTCCGACCATCTGGAAGTGATTCTGGTGCGCTGGCGGGACAACCGTAACCCCCAGGCCGAGGCGTTGTGGCAGCGGTTGTAAATTTAGCCTGATGTGCAAATCCCTTGTGGGGGCGAGACTGCTGGCGAAGGCATCCACCGTAGCTTGCCTGACGCACCGGGGCATCTGCATCGCAGGCAAGCCAGCTCCCACAGGTTTTGCACTGTTCACACGCCCTGTGCCTTCACGCCGTGGAAATCATATGAGCCTGAAATGACTATTGAACCAACCCCGCCTGAATCTTTTCCACCACCTCCTGCATCGCCGGTAAAAAGCGACGGGCAGCTTCCTCCACCGGCATGGCCTTGGCGATATAAACCAGGTTCAGGCAACCCATGACCCGTTCCTCGTGTATCACCGGGATCGCAATCGCCGCGATCTTGCGCTCTTCGCCCCAGTGCGAGTTGTTTTCGCCATAACCCTTGCTGCGGGTGTGCTCCACCAGTCGCTCGACGAATCGACGATCCGCCGCCAGCGGTGATTGCACGTCGTCTCGACTGATCATCAATTCGATCAATTCTTCTCGCTCGGCAGGCGGGCAAAACGCGAAATATGCCCGCCCGGTTGCGGTCATCAGCAAGGGCAAGCGGCGACCGACCATCGAACGGTGAAACGACAGGCGACTGAAACGGTGCGTGGTTTCGCGAATCACCATGGCGTCGCCGTCCAGGGTGCACAGGTCGGTGGGCCACGCCACTTGCTGGAGCAACTGGCCGAGCAAAGGCGCGGCAATCGAGGAAATCCACTGCTCATCGCGAAAGCCTTCGCTCAGTTCACGCACCTTCAGGGTCAACCGGTAGCTGTCATCCGATTCACTGCGGCGCACGTAGCCTTCGGCCTGCAATGTCTCCAGCAAGCGACGCACAGTCGTGCGATGCAAACCACTCTGGTCGGCCAGTTGAGCGGTACTGGCGCCCCCGTCGAAACGGTTGAGACCGTTGATCAGTAATAGCCCGCGCATCAGGCCCCGCACGGCCTTGTATTCGGTTTCGCTCATGTGTTTCCCATTATTTTTATTGGTAAATCAACGATGTGCACTTAGTGCACCGTAGCAAGAGTTGTCGTTGTTCACCAGCTTCGCGATTTCCATACTGCGCCCAACAAGAAATCCAAAAAAAGCGCTGTACGGAGATACCCATGAGTTCTGCACCCACTGCTTCCCCCGTGGACCTGAGTACCGATATCGCCATTGTCGGGGCTGGCCCTGTCGGGTTGATGATCGCCAATTACCTGGGCCAATGTGGTGTAAACGTCACCTTGGTGGAAAAGCTCGACAGCCTGATCGACTACCCACGCGCCATTGGCCTGGACGACGAAAGCCTGCGCACATTCCAGGCCGTCGGCCTTGCCGATAACGTGCTGCCGCACACTACGCCCTGGCATGCGATGCGTTTCATGACGCCCAAAGGTCGCTGCTTTGCAGATATCCAGCCCAAGACCGATGAGTTCGGCTGGTCCCGCCGCAACGCTTTTATCCAGCCGCTGGCAGACCGTGTGCTGTTCGAAGGCCTGGAGCGCTTTGACAACGTCAAGGTGCTGTTCGGCCGCGAACTCGAAGGCTTCGAGCAAAGCGACAGCGGCGTGCAACTAAGCCTGAAAAACGCCGAAGGTCGCAGCGAACGCTTGCAGGCCAAATACCTGATTGGCTGCGACGGCGGCAACAGCCTGGTGCGCCGCAGCCTGGACATCAGTTTTGAAGGCAAGACCGCGCCCAATCAGTGGATCGTGGTGGATATCGCCAACGACCCGCTGAGTACGCCCCATGTGTACCTGTGCTGCGACCCGGTGCGGCCTTACGTATCGGCCGCCCTGCCCCACGGCGTGCGCCGCTTTGAGTTTATGGTGATGCCCGGCGAGACCGAAGCCGAGCTGAGCAAGCCCGAAAACATGCGCAAGCTGCTGGCCAAGGTGCTACCGGACCCGGACCGCATCGAGCTGATTCGCAGTCGCGTCTATACCCACAACGCCCGCCTCGCAGGCCGCTTCCGCCAGGGCCGGGTACTGCTGGCCGGGGATGCCGCGCATATCATGCCGGTCTGGCAAGGCCAGGGTTACAACAGCGGCATGCGCGATGCCTCCAACCTGGCCTGGAAACTGTCACTGGTGATCAAGGGCCTGGCCAGTGACCGCCTGCTCGACAGCTATGAGCTGGAGCGCCGGGATCACGCCAAGGCCATGATCGACCTCTCGGTACTGGCCGGCCACGTACTGGCCCCCCCCAAGCGCTGGCAGGGCACCCTGCGCGATGGCGTCTCGTGGCTGCTCAACTATGTGCCGCCGGTCAAACGCTACTTCGTCGAGATGCGCTTCAAGCCCATGCCGCAATACACCCGTGGCGCCCTGATCGTGCCGAGCGAAAAAGGCTCGCCGGTGGGCAAGATGTTCATTCAGCCCAAGGTGCTGACCGACGCCGGTGCGACCGTGCTCCTCGATGAAGTGATCGGCGAGAATTTCGCCATTATCGCCTGGGGCTGCGACCCGACCTGGGGCCTTACGGCGGCGCAGATTGCGCAATGGAAAACCCTGGGCACGCGGTTTATTCAAGTGCTGCCGGATGTCCAGCTCAGGGCTCCGAGCGACGCCGGCAACGACGTGATTCGGGTCGGCGACAGCACTGGCCGCCTGCGCGAGTGGTTCGCCCGCGGCTCATCGTCCATTGCCCTGCTGCGCCCTGATCGCTTCCTCGCCGGGCTGGCCACACCGCAAACCCTCGGCAAGGCCTGCAATGAACTGGCCCTGGCGCTCAACGCGCAACCACACATCCAGGTGACGCCAGCCGTCAGCAAGGTGGCTTGAGATGAGCGCCTATTTGCACTGTTTGTCACACACGCCGCTGGTGGGCTACGTCGACCCGGCCCCCGAAGTGCTGGCCGAAGTGGACAGCATGATCCGCGATGCCCGCGAGCGCATCGCCCGCTTCGACCCGCAGCTGATCGTGCTCCTGGGGCCCGATCACTACAACGGCTTTTTCTACGACGTAATGCCGCCCTTTTGCATTGGCATGGCCGCCGATGCCATCGGTGATTTCGACACGACAGCCGGCCCCCTCGACGTACCTAAAGCGCTGGCCGAAGCCTGCGCGCAAGCCGTCATGGATGCCGGAATAGACACCGCCGTGTCCTATCGAATGCAGGTTGACCACGCCTTTGCCCAACCGCTGGAACTGTTGCTGGGCGGGTTGCGCACCTGCCCGGTGATTCCGGTATTCATCAATTCGGTGGCGGTGCCCCTGCCCGGTTTCAAACGTGCGCGCTTGCTGGGTGAGGCCATCGGCCAATGGGCCAAATCACTGGACCTGCGCGTGCTGTTTCTCGCGTCCGGAGGCCTGTCCCATCAGCCCCCAGTGCCAGAACTGGCCAAGGCCGATGCTCGCATGGCCGACCGTTTGATGGGCAGCGGTCGCCAGTTACCGGCCGATGAGCGAGCCGCACGCCAGCAGCGGGTCATCCAGGCCGCACGGCACTTCGTCGAAGACCAGAACAGCCTGCATCCCCTCAATCCGGTCTGGGACCAACAGTTTCTCGACACGCTGGAGCAGGGTCGCTTGAACGACCTCGATGCGCTGGGCAATGACGAGCTGTCGGCGCTGGCCGGCAAGTCGACCCACGAGGTGAAAACCTGGGTCGCCGCATTCGCAGCACTGTCCGCTTTTGGCCCTTACCAAACCGAAGGCCGCTACTACCGCCCGATTCCCGAGTGGATCGCAGGCTTCGGCGCCCTTGGCGCGCAGCCGCAGAACAACACCCTTTGAATTCAAGGAACACTGCCATGACTACCACTGCCAGCGTATTCACTGAAGCCTCGACCAGCCGCTTTGCCCGTATCAAGGAAGGCGGCCTGGACCTGCAATTGCACTACAACGACGTCGGCCAGGGTGCAGAGACTGTGGTCATGCTCCACGGCTCCGGGCCCGGCGCCAGCGGCTGGGCCAACTTCAACCGCAACATCGAACCGTTGGTGACTGCCGGTTACCGGGTGATCCTGCTCGACTGCCCGGGCTGGAGCAAAAGCGACCCGGTGGTCAGCAAAGGTTCGCGCTCCAACCTCAATGCGTCGGCGCTCAAGGGGCTGCTCGATGTGCTGGAACTTGACCGGGTGCACATCATCGGCAACTCGATGGGTGCCCACAGCACCGTAGCCTTCGCTCTGGAAAACCCGGAGCGCATCGGCAAACTGATCCTCATGGGCGGCGGCACCGGTGGCCCGAGCGCGTTTGTGCCCCAGCCCACCGAAGGCATCAAGCTGATCGGTGCGCTGTACCGCGAGCCGACCATCGAGAACCTGAAAAAGATGATGAGCGTCTTCGTTTTCGACGCCAGCAGCCTGACCGAAGAACTGTTTCAGACCCGCCTGGATAACCTCCTGGCGCGCCGCGACCATCTGGAAAACTTCGTAAAAAGCAGCACCCTCAATCCCAAACAGTTCCCCGACTTCAGCCATCGCCTGCACGAAATCAGCGCCGAAACCCTGCTGGTCTGGGGGCGCGAAGACCGCTTTGTGCCGATGGACACCGGCTTGCGTCTGCTGGCCGGGCTGCCCAAAGCGCAGTTGCACGTGTTCAACCGCTGCGGCCACTGGGCGCAGTGGGAACACGCCGACACCTTCAACCGCATGGTGCTGGACTTCCTGACCCACTGATGAACGAGACCGCCATGAACCCGACTCCAGAGACACTGGCCCAACTGGCCGCCGATTTGCGTCACGCCGAAACTCACGGCAACGCCATCGCACCGCTGCGTGAGCTGATCGGTGAAGACAACGCGACAGCCGCCTACACCATCCAGCAGCTCAATGTCGCCCACGGGGTCGCCAATGGACGCCGGGTAGTGGGCCGAAAAATCGGCCTGACCAACCCCAAGGTTCAGGCGCAACTGGGCGTGGATCAGCCGGACTTCGGCACCCTGTTCGCGGACATGTGCTACGGCGACAACCAGACCGTACCCATCGATCGCGTGTTGCAACCCAAGATCGAGGCGGAAATCGCCTTGATCCTCAAACATGACCTGCCCCACCCCGACACCACCTTCGACGAAGTCATGCGCGCCACCGGCTGGGTGGTCCCGGCCCTGGAAATCGTCGGCAGCCGTGTGCAGCAGTGGAACATCCGCTTTGTCGATACGGTGGCCGACAACGCCTCCAGCGGCTGCTACGTACTTGGCGGCCCGGCCCGCAACATCGAGGGGCTGGACCTGCGCCAGGCGGGCATGCGCATGACCCGCAATGGTGAAGAGGTTTCCAGTGGCAGCGGCGCGCAATGCCTGGGCCATCCGCTCAATGCGGCCGTGTGGCTGGCTTGCACCATGGCGCGTCTGGGCAATCCGCTGCAAGCGGGCGACATCATCCTGACAGGCGCACTGGGGCCAATGGTGGCCGTGGCCGCCGGTGATCGTTTCGACGCGCATATCGAAGGCATCGGCAGTGTCGGTGTGGACTTCTCGCAACACAGCAGCGCCGAGTAATCGGCGACTTGCGTGCACATGAGGCAACAATAATGAACAAGAAACTCAAGGTCGCCATCATCGGCTCCGGCAACATCGGCACCGACCTGATGATCAAAATCTTGCGCAATGCCAGGCACCTGGAAATGGGCGCCATGGTCGGTATCGATCCGGCCTCCGACGGTCTGGCCCGCGCTGCCCGCATGGGTGTTGCGACCACCCACGAAGGGGTTGAAGGCCTGACGCGCATGGACGTGTTCAAAGACATCGACTTCGTGTTCGATGCCACCTCCGCCGGTGCCCATGTCAAGAACGACGCCTTTCTGCGCGGCATCAAACCCGGCATCCGCCTGATTGACCTCACCCCGGCGGCCATCGGCCCGTACTGTGTACCGGTGGTCAATCTGGAGCAGAACCTGGACCAGCTCAACGTCAACATGGTGACCTGCGGCGGGCAGGCGACCATTCCGATGGTCGCCGCCGTGTCCCGTGTGGCCAAGGTGCATTACGCCGAAATCGTCGCTTCGATTGCCAGCAAATCTGCCGGTCCCGGCACCCGCGCCAATATCGACGAGTTCACCGAAACCACCTCCAGGGCCATCGAAGTGATTGGCGGTGCAACCAAGGGCAAGGCGATCATCGTGATGAACCCGGCCGAGCCGCCGTTGATGATGCGCGACACTGTTTTTGTGCTCAGCGAGGCCGCAGACCAGGCACTGGTCGAGGCCTCTATCGTCGAAATGGCGATAGCCGTGCAAGCCTATGTGCCGGGCTATCGCCTCAAGCAAAGCGTGCAATTCGACGTGATCCCTGAAGACGCACCGCTGACCATTCCCGGACTGGGCAGGTTTTCTGGCCTCAAGACTTCGGTGTTTCTTGAAGTCGAAGGCGCCGCCCACTACCTGCCGGCCTACGCCGGAAATCTCGACATCATGACCTCCGCAGCCTTGGCCACCGCCGAGCGCATGGCGCTGTCGATGCTCAACGCCTGAGGGGAAAACCATGAACGGTAAAAAGATCTA
>JBILYW010000375.1:0-4320 GCA_044377555.1 Pseudomonas sp. | reverse complement strand
GTTCGAGGCGGAACGTCATCAAAGCCTGATGGAGAGGGCGATGGACGAACCATTATTTAGCGTTCCGGAGGAGAAAAAACTCCAGCCCGCATCAGCAACGCTTCAGGCAAGAGCCCCGGGCACGATCCCTGCCCACGGGCGAGAAGAGTATTCGCAGCTTGATTTTTCATGGTTTGGCGCGAGCCCTCAAATGACGGCTAACCAGGCTGTCGCCATACAAACGTTCAGCGTCAATGTGGATTTGAGCAAGGCCACGAAAATTGAAGTCGGGCCATACAAAGGGACTTACAACTATCTAGGCAAACGCTGGGTCAAGATAAAAGACGCTGTGTACAGGGTCAGTCGGGAGCCGGACGGCCTGGTTATTCAGGACAACAACAATGTCCTGCGCGTAGGCCCCTGGCTGCGCAGCGATGGTCCTGGTCATTGGGATTTTGATCTGCGGCTACGCCTGCGCGGTGGCGGGCCGAAAAAAAGCGTACAGGCCTTGCGTGAAGTAAAAGCCGAAAAGTTCAGAGCGCTTAACAGCCGCAGGTTAGCCCTGATCGAACAAAAAAAGGGCATAGAAGGGGTGATGGAACTGACATCAAACCTGTTGAAATCTGCCACGTCGAGGCGTGTCGAATTAGTTGAACGGTATGAGGTGGAGTATCGGCGCTGGTACGCCAAGCAAAGTGAGTTACTTAAGCTGCTGGATGACATGAATGACCTGAGCAGCGCGGCTGCCTATGAACATGACAGAATTTACGGTTTGTCCGAGCTGGCCAGGTTCACCTTTGACTTGCAAAAGTTGATAGATGGCGAGTATCGAAAGTTGCCAGGCAGCACGCTGGCGTTTGATTTTTCAGATTCAAAGTTTCAGGCCATAGAGTCGCTTGCCGCAGGAGACAACCAGCACTATGAGAACATGATCGCCCGCCTGCAAGTTACCGAGTCATGGGAGAAAAAACTGGTCAGTACTTGCGCAACAGCCCTCGAGACCTTGCAGGAAATAGCCAAATTGAATACCACCCGTGACCACAACTTGAAGCAGATTAACGCGATCACGAACAGGGACCCCGCGTGGCGCTACTGGAGTGTTGTTTATGTAAAGACGTTACTGGAATTGCTTGTCAGGCGTGAAAACACGGAGCTGACCCCCTTTGAACAACAGAGCGTGAATTATTTCGACAATACGAGTCTGTCTGAATTGGCCATGTCGCAAATCAGCCTGCAGGCCGATGGCAGGTTTTCTATTGAGGACCGCATAAAGTTCTTTGACAGCGCGCTGCATCAGTATGAGGTGGCGAGGCTGCAATGCCGCAATGTGCTGTTCATGCAATCCAATGCCTTTCGTCTTGAGTATGTAAGTTCATTGCTGGGCATGCTGGAACAGTTGAGCAGCCTTGCAGAAGTGAGCTTCAGCAACACCATCAAAACCCTCGAAAACCTTGTGGAGGAAGAGCCCGTTGCTTCTTCCAGCCAACAGCCATCCCAGGCTCAAAGCAGGCCATCTCCTTCGGCGAAACCCAGGAAAGTATTCCGAACCGACAAACAGCAAGTGTTGGTCGGCGAGGTGCGCGACCCCGTGGCCGGGGAGACCGGGGAGGTGGTTGATGTGATTGATTCATTGAGCCATGTGAAGGTCAGCAGCTATCGCAACACAGGTGGGGAAAACTGGGTAGAAGTCGATGCTAAAACCCCGCCTGTGCCCAGGCGTGCCCCGCAGAGGCGGGCCTTGTCCAGGCTGGAATCCCAAGCGCAATTACACTTGGAACAAGTCGAGGGCACTATTCATCTGATCAGGTCTCAATCAAAAACAGCGAAAATCCCGCTGGAAATGGAAGACATTCTGGTCCGCAAGTCACAGACGTTGCTGGATACCGCGCGGGGCATTCAGGACATTTTGAGCGACGCTAACCTTGCCGAAGGCAGCATTTCTGAAGTCAGAGCCAGTGCCCTGAGGGGGACGATTGCCGAACTTGAATTGAAAGCCGAACGATTGAAACAGGAAGGCCGCCAGATCCGCATCGACATGATCAAGGAGCAGCCTCCCACTGAGGAGCGGGTCGACTATTTGATGACACAGGGCGAAATCAATATATCGCGGCTGGGCGCCAGACGAGCTTTGTCCAGGGGGCCTCGAAAGGATTATCTGCAGGAGTACGAAATAAAGGACAAGTCGGGCACCCCGCTCTGGTATGCCCACTTTCATTACGACACCCAGGATGCCGCAGTGGGGTCTTACACCGCAGCGCATTTGAAAACCCTCGAACAACGAACAATGAGCGAGCGGGCGCTATACGCCAAAGCGAGAAACAGCCGGGATGTGATTGAGGTTTACCGGGGCAAGATCAATACCGCGTTGGCCAACAAACTGTTTATTGCCCTTTGAGCGTGCAGCCCCCATGGCTTAGGGACATGGCTGGCTTGCGGTATGCGGGTACCGCTTGCCACCCATGAGCAGGCATGGCGCATCAGCCGATGCGTGTCACAGTGTCCACTTCAGCGAAAGCATCAGGTTGCGCGGGTCACCATAAGTCCCGGCCCCGCTGGCGGTAGGGATGCCCTGCCAGTATTTTTCATCAAAGACGTTGTTCAGGTTAACCCGTGCATCCCAGTGCTCATCCAACCGATAACCCGCCATCAAGCCAACCACGGCATAGGGGTCCTGCTCGGCATGGCCGTTGCCGACCCGGCCATAGGTTGCGCTTTGCGCCAACACGTCAGCACCAATCCGTACTTTCTGCAGATTGCCCTGCAAGTGATAGGTGGTCGCGGCTTTGAACAAATGCTTGGGCTGGTTGGGGGCGAACAGGTTGCCTTTGTCAAAGGCCTTGTCCTTGACGTACTGGCTCAGCACCAGGGTGTAGGCGGCGGAAGCCTGCCAGTCCGGGGTGAGGGCGCCGCTGATTTCCGCATCCAGACCACGGCTGCGTACTTCGCCTGCGGCTTCGTAGCAGGTACGGTTGGTGGCCAGGCAACTGGAGGGCTGGGTGTCGAGTGCATACGCGCGATTTTGCTGGGTCATGTCGAACAGTGCCAACGATGCGTTCAGTTCACCGTTGAAGTACTCGCCCTTGATTCCGACTTCATAGCTGTCCCCTGTCATCGGTTTGAGCACCGAGCCTGCGACGTCCTGTTGGGTTTGCGGCTTGAAAATCTCGGTGTAGCTGGCATAGACCGAGTAAGTGTCGTTGATGTCGTAGACCACGCCGGCATACGGCGTGACTTGCTGAGTGACCTTGTAATCGCCGGTGCCCGAGCGGTTGTCGTATTCGTACCAGCTCAACCGGGAGCCGATGATGACGTGCAGTGGGTCGAACGGGTTGAAGCGCGCGGCGGCGTAGACGCCTTCTTCTGTCGCGGTGTTCTGGCTTTGATAGGGGGTGCGGTCAGCAATGTCCGGTTTGGGGATGACACCCGGGTCGAAGTTGTAGATGTCGATTGGCGTCGCCTTGGCCCAGAAGCCACCTTTTTGATCAAACTTTTCCTGTCGGCGGCTCGCTCCTATTGTCAGCTCATGTTCGCGGCCAAACAGGCGGAACGGGCCCGAGAGCGAGCCATCGAGGTTGGTCTGCACGTCAGTGGTGTCGTATTGCCCCGAGGACTGGGTAAACCCGCCGCCCTTGGCTGCGTTCAAATAGCTGGAGAACGTGTTGGACTCGGCCCAGATCTTGGCGAATGCCAGCCTTGAGGTCCAGCCGTTGTCAAAGCGAGTGGTGAGGTCGGTGAACAGGCTGACGTTGTCCCGATCCCAATAGGCCCAGTCGTTACTCAGGAACGTAGACCGGGACAAGTGCAGGTCTTCGCCATTGGGCCCTGCTGGCAGACTGCCCCAGTCCGAGGTTGCGTCGTCGCGTTGCTTGGATGCGCCGAGGGTCCAGGTGGTTGCATCGCTCAGATCAGCTTCCACAACACCGTAAAAAGTCTGGCGCAGCTTGTCGCGTTCATCGATATAGCTCTTGTTGTCTTCATAGGCGGCCACGACGCGGCCGCGCAGGGTTCCCGATTCGTTGAGCTTGTTTGACGCGTCCACCTCGGTGCGGTAGCGATCCCAGCTCCCGGCGCTGGTGGTGATACTGACCTGCGGCGTTGCCGTAGGGCGCTTGCGCACCAGGTTCAGGGTGGCTGACGGGCTACCCGCACCGCTCATCAGGCCGGTCGCGCCGCGGACTACCTCAACGCGGTCGTACATGGCCAAATCCGCCCCAGCAATGGTGTCCAGGGTGAAAGTACTGAGGCTGGTGGGCAGGCCGTCGTACATCAAATTGTCGATCACAAAGCCCCGCGCAAGGAACTGTTGGCGGTCCCCGCCGAACTTGCGCAAGGTGATGCCCG
>JBILYW010000025.1:0-12886 GCA_044377555.1 Pseudomonas sp. | reverse complement strand
CACTCAAGTCCATCCGCCCGTCTTTCAACGGCGGGCACCAGTAATAGCCGCCGCTCAAAGGCCGGCTAAAACTGTAGAGCCCGTCAACAATCCCGTCTTCCATGCCGCTCATGCGGCGCAGCTGAACTTCGAATGCATTCAGGGTGCGGCTGAAAGACACGAACATCAGCCCGGCCTTGCCGTTTTCAGTCCAGGGCATGGAGCGGCGCACGGTGAAGGCTTCAGGCGAGAAGCTCTCCTGGGCGGTGCGTTTGACGTGAGCCGAGAGCGGCGCGTCTTCGAGTTCTTCGTTGTCGCTCTTACGGCGGCCAATGAGGTTGTCCTGCTCGGTTTGCGGGCGTGCGGCAAAACCGTTCAAGTCATGCTGCCACTGCTGAACGGCCACAAAACATCCGCCGTCCAGCCCTGCCCCGGCGTTGGCGACGATGGCCGCCTCGACTGCCGCGTCATCTACCGGGTTTTCTGTGCCGTCTTCGTAGCCGGTCAGGTCGCGATCAGTGTTGTAGCGGAAACCTTCAGTCACTTGCAGCACGCTCAACGCGGGCGCCAGCGCCGCTTCGATGGCCTGGCTGCGATGCAGCAACTCGCCACGGTCATCACCCAGCAACCACAGCCACAGTGCGTGCTGGGTAGACGGGTTTTCAACCATCGCATTGAGGGCTGGGAACACCCGCAGCCCTGGAATTTTTACGCCCATTGCCAACACCAGCGGCGACCCAAAGCCCGCTACTACGCTTTTGCCGTCCACCCACTGCGACAAAACGTCGAGCGCAGCCGGCAGTGCTTCTACTGACTTGAGGGCGAAAAACATGTAGCGCGCCTGTGACGGCACGGGTTTGGCAAGAATGCCTGGCTGGTAGAGACTCATAGAAACTCCTTCGGGAAAGGAAAGAGTTTACCCCTCAGCAGCCCATTTTCGGACAGCTGGGGTTATTTTTGTTGCGAAGCCCGTTTTGTATTAATCCATCGGAAAAACCACTCGATTGATTTAATGTGCTCTCCCTGTGGTTGCACCGGCTTTTCATCCCTGAAAGGCCGGGTGCAGACAACACAATAATCATAAGAACAATGAGGTATGCCCCATGGCCGCTGAGATTACAGACAGCCGCTCTGCCCGCTTTGCCCTGCGCTGCTCGAACTGGGCCGAGCGCTGGTTCCCTGACTCCTGGGTGTTCGCTGCTGTTGCGGTGATCACCGTTGCACTGGCCACGATGTTTATGGGGGCCAAACCCACCGATGCCGCGAAGGCGTTCGGCGATGGTTTCTGGAGCCTGATCCCGTTCACCATGCAAATGGCCTTCGTGGTAATTGGCGGCTACGTGGTCGCCAGTTCACCGCCTGCCGTCAAGCTGATCGACAAGCTGGCCAAGGTCCCGAAAAACGGTCGTCAGGCCGTGTGCTGGGTGGCATTGATTTCAATGGTCGCATCCCTGCTCAACTGGGGGCTGTCGCTGGTATTTGGCGGGTTGCTGGTGCGGGCGCTGGCCCGTCGCACCAACCTGCGCATGGACTACCGCGCCGCCGGTGCCGCGGCCTATTTGGGGCTCGGGGCTGTATGGGCCCTGGGGCTATCATCCTCGGCGGCCCAACTGCAGGCCAACCCCGCCAGTTTGCCGCCGTCGATCCTGTCGATTACCGGTGTGATTCCGTTCACAGAAACCATTTTTCTGTGGCAGTCCGGCGTGCTGCTCGCGGCCCTGGTGGTGGTCTCGCTGATCGTGGCCTACGCGACTGCGCCCGGCCCTGATTCAGCCCGTGACGCTGCGGCCTGCGGCATTGACCCCAGTTTCAGCACACCCAAACTGCCCCCGCGTACACGGCCCGGCGAGTGGCTGGAATACAGCCCGGTGTTGACCATCTTGCTGGTGCTCCTGGCGGCCGGCTGGTTGTTTCACGAGTTCTCGACCAAACCGGCGATCAGCGCCATCTCGGGGCTTAACACCTACAACTTTCTGTTCTTGATGCTCGGCGCGCTGCTGCACTGGCGCCCGCGCAGCTTTCTGAATGCCGTGGCCAGCGCCGTGCCGACCACCACCGGGGTGATGATCCAGTTCCCGCTGTACGGCTCGATTGCGGCGCTACTGACCGTCGTCCAAGGCACTGACGGGCAAACCCTGGCGCACCACATCTCGACATTTTTCGTGCAGATCGCCTCCCACGACACCTATGCGGTGTTGATGGGTGTGTATTCGGCGATATTGGGGTTCTTTATCCCGTCTGGGGGCGGCAAGTGGATTATCGAAGCGCCCTACGTGATGCAGGTGGCCAATGACCTGGAATACCACCTGGGTTGGGCGGTGCAGATCTACAACGCCGCCGAGGCGTTGCCGAACCTGATCAACCCGTTTTACATGCTGCCGCTGCTGGGCGTACTGGGGTTGAAGGCGCGGGACTTGATCGGGTTTTCGTTCGTGCAGTTGTTGGTGCACACGCCCCTGGTGCTGTTTTTGCTGTGGGCGCTGGGTACTACGCTGACGTATATGCCACCGGTAATGCCGTAAGAAGCTTGCACTACCTCTGTGGGAGCTGGCAGGCCAGCTCCCACAGAGACGGTGTAACAGGTTAAACCGCGCCCACCGGCCGCAAGCGGTATTGCGGCGGCAGTTGGTCCAGCCCGCTGATCGTGGTGTTCAGGCTTTTCCAGCGCCCGTCCTTGATCCCGTAAATGCAGCCGTGGACCGACAGGCTCTGCCCGCGATGCCAGGCATTTTGCACAATGTTGGTGTGACCAACGTTCGCCACTTGCTGGATCACGTTCAGCTCGCACAAACGGTCGACGCGCTCTTCCTCGGTCGGCAACAGCGCCAGCACTTCGCGATTCTCGTAGTACAGGTCGCGAATGGAACGCAGCCAGCCATCGATCAGGCCCAGTTGCTGGTCCTTCATGGAGGCACGCACGCCACCACAGCCGTAGTGGCCGGTGACCAGAATGTGTTTGACCTTCAACACATCGACTGCGTACTGAATCACCGACAAGCAGTTCAAGTCAGTGTGCAGCACGACATTGGCCACGTTACGGTGCACAAAAAGATCGCCGGGCAACATGCCGACAATTTCATTGGCCGGTACACGGGCATCCGAACAACCAATCCATAGGTATTCCGGCGTTTGCTGGCGAGCCAGCTTGGCGAAAAAGTCGGGATCTTCCTGCTTGATCGCATCGGCCCAGCGCTCGTTGTTATCAATCAGATCTTGTAGTTCGTTCATGCTGTGAAGCCTCAAGAGTTGATGCGCTGTTCTGACAGCCGACCAGCGGTCGGGGTCACTTGGATTAATGCCATTCCGGCGGTCAGCCGGGTGGAATCTTCAGCAGTGGCTACAGTCATCGTATTAAGGACCTACAGAATGAGGAATTACCATGACTGATTCACGTCGTCCCTATGGAGTCGATGAGCCACTGGACATCGACGATATTGAAGACCGCATGGGTTCGGTTGAGCCACTGAATTTCGATGATGATGAAACCCACGAAAGCATCAGTGATTTGTTCACCGACGAAGAGCGGGCACAGCACATGGCGGGCCAGCCTGCGCGCCGGGTTGGCCTGACAGGTGCGGCCATGCCTTATGAAGAGATTGACGCCGGCTTTAACGATGATGATCTGGAGCAGGAGATGCTGATCCGCGAGGACGGCGCCCACGATGCCAAAGAGGCTGCCGAGGGTGGCGATGAAGCCGCTGACTGGGATTTGAGCCTGGTCACCGAGGACGAAATTGGCGCAGGCAAAGGGCTGGACGAGGCAGAACTGGCAGAGATTGATCCGGTGGGGCGTAAGCGTTAAGTCAGTACCCCTGATTCCTGTGGGAGCGGGCTTGCTCGCGATACAGGTGACGCGGTCTGTATCGCAAACCGCGGTGATGCCATCGCGAGCAAGCCCGCTCCCACCAAAAAGACTGGGAGTCAGTCGACCAGGGTGCAGGCCATCACGACCGCATCTTCACGACCACCCACGGCCGGGTAGTAATCACGGCGACGGCCGATTTCGTTGAAGCCATAACGCTCATACAGCTTGAACGCGGCCGTGTTGCTGTCCCGCAGTTCGAGGAAGCACTCACGTGCCTCATGTTTGTAGGCAATCGACATCAGGTGCTCAAGCAGCTTGAGCCCCAAGCCACGGCCCTGGCTTTCGGGCTTGACGGTGATGTTCAGCAAATGCGCCTCATCGAGGATGATTTGCACCACACCATGGCCGACTTGCTGCTCACCTTCGAACATCATCCAGATGTGATATTTACCCAGGCCGTCGAGAAAAATACCGCGCGTCCAGGGATGGCTGAAAGCGGCGTATTCAATTTTCAATACGGCATCAAGGTCCGCCTCGGTCATCGGGCGAAAGGTTACGGCATCACTCATCGTTTTGTTTCCAGCGCGCCATTAGCCGGCGCATGGCTTGCCACACATCCGCTTTGCGTTGTGGCTCATCCATTAAGAGTTCCAGGCCCGGCAACGCCCATGCGCTGCCCAGCCCTTCGATTTCGAGTTCACTGTTGAAGGCTTCGGCATTGGCCTCACTGGCAAAGCGCACGGCCGGCAGCCCCACCAGCCACAAGCAGGCGCATTCAGCCTCTTCCAGGCGGGCCATGACAAAACCCTGCACAAATTCACGTGCAGCTTCAGGCCCCTGGTCGACACGCCCACGCCTGAGCAGCGGCCAGCGCACCGGCTCACCAATGATTTGCGGGCTGTCAGGCAGACCGGCAGCGCGCAACATGTCCTTTAACAATAAATAGGCCGGGTCACGACTCTGAAATGCGCTGCCTGTGGGTAACTCCACCAGTACCAGGCAACGCCCGGCACGCAGCAGTTGCAAGGCAAAGCGTGGTGGTGGCAACGGCACGACCCTGGCCTTCTCGGGTGCCGCTTCGACATCCGCGACGGCCTTGCTGGCAGGGCGCGGGGTGACCGACGGCCGGGGCACTTCGATTTTTGGGCGCGCAACCGGTGGGCTTGGAGCAACCGCGACTTTGGCCACAGGCCTTGTAATGACTGGCTCTGCGGGCGGTTCTGGAAGCACCAGCAGCTCTGGCCGCGAAGGGGCGGCAAATGGCAATTCAGTGCGCGGTAACCAGCTGACCACCTGCATGGCAGTCAAAAAAGCGCGGCGGCGGGACTCGTTCAACAAGGGTCGGCCATCTGTGGATAACTAAAGAGGGGGGATTCTACCGCCCTTCTGCCCTTCCCGCCCGCAGTTGATCTGCCAAGTGATGACTCGACCTCACGTTGCAGTACAATCGCGGCCTTTCATTGCCAATTGACCGGCCCTCCCATGATCGAACCCAAGCGCGTATTACGTGCCCTCGCCGAGCACTGGGCACTTCTTGAGCCTTTGTGTGAACACTTCGACCAAGGCACCCTTAGCCTGAACGAGCTGCGCCTGCAAGTCGCTGCCCAGCAGCTGGACAGCACCGCGCAGGACATCACCAACGTGCTCGACACCTGGATCCGCCTGGACATTCTGGTGCCGGTCGCCAAAAGCCCGAACCGCTTCGAGCTCAACGCGCAAATCCACGACTTTCTGGCCTACCTGAGGCACGAGCACCGCCTTGGCCTGTGCCTGGAGATCGAAGCTTACCTGCGCCATCTGGAGCGCCTGGCCGGCTATATCCAGGATGCGTTCGACATCCGTGACGGCCATGATCTGGCGCGCCAGCTGCGTTTGCTCGATATGCGTGTACGCGATGTACTGAAAAAGCTCGCCAACGATGAGCAAGCGCTGGTCGCCGTGGCCGAGCGGGCCAAGACCAGCGATCGGCAGATCCCCCTGCGCCAGCGTTATGCCGAAGTGCTGGCGACGTGGGACGAATACGTCGAACCCATGATTCAGCTGGTTAACGCCGATGGCGCTTTCGAACAAGGCGTACGCAAGGTTGAGAACGTGCTGTTGCGCATGCTCAGCGAGCAGCAACGGCTCGGCCATCTGGTGGACGACGACATGCTGTTGCGCACCCATGCGCGCATCCTCGAAATGCAAACCTGCGCCCAGCTGACCCTGCGCCATGCCCGCGAACTGCTGCTGCCGCTGCGTGAAGAAGCCCGCCGGCACAACGCCGTGACCCGCGGCGCGGCGCTGGCGCTGGCAGCCATCCGGCGCAAGGGCCTGGACGCGGTACCCCAAGCCGCAATGCCGCTGTTCACTCGCCCGCAAAGTACCTTTTTGGGCAGCGCCAGCCAGGTCGAGGCCTATGTGTACGCGCTGGCCCGCTTCGAACCCAAGCCGGCACGCTTTCCCAAGGCGCACAAGGTCCACCGGGGTGAAACACCCAAAGCCCCGCGTACGGTCAAGGAAATGCTCGATCGCTGCAGCGACGCGCTGCCGATGCCGGACTTGATGACCTGGCTGCTGGCACAAGAGCCCGGCGGAGACACCGACGAGTTGTTGTACTGGTTCTCGCGCCTGTCCCGCGAAAAACGCTTCGTGCGCGAACGCCTTGAGCGCCGCGATTACCACACCCACGAACACCTGGTCAGCCTGCGCTCCTTCGCTCTGCTTGCTCACAGCGAAGATGCGACCCAGACTTCTGCGAGCCCTCTGCATGCATCTTGATCTTTCCGAACTGTCCCAACTGGCACCGATCTTTCGCGAGCTGTTCAAGGGTTATCACGTCAGCCGCCGCGACCCGGAGCTGTACGCGCAACTGTCAAACTTCCAGGACCAATACCGCACGCTGTTCAAGGCGCTGGGCTTTGAACTGGTGTGCGATACCCGCGGTTTTTATTATTTCGTGCCCGACACCGCCGCCGCTCAAGTGAACAAGACCGCACAACGTCTGGCGCTGTTCACCTTCATCATCGTCGAGCACCTGGCCGACCAGGGCCGCGACCCGATTGCCGTGCTGGATGGTGGCAGCCTGGGCCGCGACGAATTGCCGGCGCTGCTGGAAAAATACCGTGACCTCTTCGTACAGGCTGAAGTCACCACCCACGAAGAGCTGGAAGAAAAGATCATGCGCCGCATGACACAGCTCGGTTTTGCCAGTGAAGAACCCGGCATCTACCGTTTTCTGCCGCCTATGCACCGTTTTCTGGACGTGTGCCTGTCGGTGCAACAGGACCGTGACCTGGCGGCCAGCCTGCACAGCATTCTGCCGTTGCCGACACCGGTTCTGATCGATGACGACATCACCCCGCAAGACGACGAAGACGCTCTGGCCCGGGCCATTGCCGATGAGCAACAGGAGATGGATGCATGAGTCAGGAACGCTACGGCATTCGCCGCTTTGCCCTGTTGAACACAGCCGGTTACAGCCTGGGGCTGTTCCCGCTTGAACATCCCCTGTCGGTTTACGGGGCGAATAACCTCGGTAAGTCGGCGTCGATCAACGCGTTGCAGTTCCCGATTCTGGCGCGCATGTCAGACATGAGTTTCGGCAAGTACAGCCTTGAACAATCGCGGCGTTTCTATTTTGCTTCGGACACCAGCTACATCCTGGTCGAAGTCTCCCTGCCCCATGGCCCCCATGTGATCGGCGTGGTGGGACGCGGCCCGGGTGGCGGCTTCGGGCACCAGTTTTTTGCTTACGCGGGCAAGCTGGATCTGGCCCACTACCAAAAAGACGACACCTGTCTGCGCCAGAAAGAACTGTTCAACAATCTTGAGCGCAATGGCCTCAAAGCCTACGAGCTCAAGCCTGATGAACTGCGTCGCCTGCTGGTGGGTGGCCATACCTCGATCCCCCTGGACCTGACGCTGATCCCGCTGCGCTCCACCAGCGAACAAAGCCTAAAGACTTTCCGCGCCCTGTTTATCAACCTGCTGCACATGCGCGAAATCACTGCAGCCAAGCTCAAGCAGCTGTTCCTAGATGCGTTTGAGCACAGCCTGCGCTCGGGTAGCGTTGATTACATTGCGGCTTGTGAAGAGGCCTTCCGCGATGTACGACGCATGGAGCAGGACTACAACGCACTGGTCGGCGCCGGGCCTTTGGTTGAGTCGCTGGCTGCCGGCGTTCGTCAGCGCGACCTGTTGCGCGGCAAGCTGCATCGGCTCTCGCCGCTGCTCGACTCGCTGCTCGGCACCTGGCAGGACTACGCCGGGGCACGCAAGGAAGAGCTGCTGACGCAGTCCGAGTTCTACCGCAACGAGCAGGATGCACTGCAAAACGACCAGCGCAGCAGCACCCAGGAGCTGATGCGTCTGGAGCGGGAGATCAGCGGCATCCAGCGCTGGCTTGGCGAGTTGTCGGTGCTCAAGCATCGCTTCGCCCTGGTTGACGATGTAAGGGTGCTGGAACAACAACTGCTGAGCGCCAAGGACGCCCACGACGAGTTGGCGGGCGCCCTGGCGCAATCACGCCAGTTCAGTAGCGAGGATCTGGACGAGCGTCTGCGCGAGCTTGAAAAACGCCTCAAGTCCGTCAAACAGCAACTCGATCACGCCGACAACAACAGCTACGCACGCCTGCGCGAAGAGTTTTCGCAACAGGATGTGGAACGTCTGATGCGCCTGTTCAACAGCGCCCTGTTCAGTTTGCCATTGGGTGAGCACGGTATTGCGCTGGATGACAACGATGCCTGGGTCAAGTCGCTGGAATTGATCCTTGATGGTTTCAAGGGCGAGCGCTTTGAAGCGCCGGGCCTGTCCATTGATCTGAGCCATATCGAGCCCCCTGCCCTGCAGGCGCTGGCTGACCGGGCGGCATTGCGCGAGCAAAAAGAGCGTCTGGAAAAAGAACTCAAGCAACTGAAAACCCAGCAGGCAGTGACCTCCGATCGCACGGCGAGCAAAACCGCAGCCGAGTCGTTGTATCAGCAAGTGCTGGATGCGCAAAAAGCCCTGGAAGACTTCCGCCGCAGCCAGACGTTAAGCGCTGAAGAAGGTGAAAAGCTCGAGCAACTGGCCCAGGCCGAAGCAGCGCAGGACGAGTTGAAACGCTCCAGCGATGCATTCACCGAGCGTGTGCAGCAATTGTCCGCCAAGTTGCAGTTGGTCGGTCGCCAGATCGGCGACATGGAAGCCAAACAACGCACGCTGGATGACAGCTTGCGTCGACGTCAATTGCTGCCCGCCGGCTTGCCCTTTGGCACACCGTTCATGGACCCGGTCGACGACTCAATGGACAACCTGCTGCCATTGCTCAATGACTATCAGGACAGCTGGCAAGGCCTGTTGCGCTGCGATGGTCAGATCGAAGCCCTCTACGCACAGGTACGCTTGAAAGGTGTGGCCAAGTTCGACAGCGAAGACGATATGGAGCGGCGTTTGCAACTGCTGATCAACGCTTACGCGCACCGCACCGAAGAAGCGCTGACCCTGGGCAAGGCGCGTCGGGCGGCAGTCACCGACATCGCCCGTACGCTGCGCAATATCCGCAGCGACTACGACAGCCTTGAGCATCAACTGGCACTGTTCAACCGCGAGATCAACAAGCGTCAGGTGTCCAACCTCAAGAGCTTCCGCATCGTGCTGGCCCCCAACAAGGAGGCGCTCAAGCATATCGATCAGATTATCCACAGCGCCGGCCAGTATGAAGAAGGCGAAACCCTGTCGGTGTTCGACCTTAGCCAGAGCGCCGAGCAAGACAATAAAAACGAAGAGGCCAAGGAGTATCTGGCACGGCTGGTGGCCGCCAACCACAACCAGTTGGGGCTCAAGGATCTGTTCGAGCTGGCGTTCGAGATCACCAAGGTCAACGGCCAGCCGGTGATTCATACCGATATCGACGGTGCGGCGTCCAACGGTACGACCATGACGATCAAGGCGCTGACCAACATGTATTTGTTGCTGCACTTGATGGACCGCGATCAAGCCGGGCGTATCCGCCTGCCGTACTACCTGGACGAAGCGGCGGACATCGACGAAAAAAACCAGACCGCTCTGCTGGAGACCAGCTTGCAGTTGGGTTTTGTGCCGATCCTGGCCAGTGTGAAACCGCAGGTCTGCGCCCACGTGGCCATCGACCTTGAAGGTGGCAGCGGACCGAACGGAATTTACATCGATGAAGACGACTGGAAGTACATCCGTCGCCATGACGAGGTGAAACCTGATGCGGTGACGGCTGTGCAACAGCCCGAACTGGATGAAGTCTGAGGCTGGATCTTGAGCATAAAAAAACCGCGATCAATGATCGCGGTTTTTTTTGGAGCTTATTTACCTAACGGGATCTTCGGCGCCCAGAGCAGCCATTCGTCTTCAAACTTGTCAAAGAGCGGGAAAGTTTGCTCGGGGCGGGCCTGATTACCCATCTTGTCATCATCCGGTGTGGCGAAGGCGATACCGCCCTGAACCAGGGTTTCGAGGGACTCGGTACGAATCGTCGCACCTTTAAACAACCCGAAGTCGACGCCAAAACCGCTGGTATTCCAGAAGCGGCTGCCCGTGCGCACCAATGGCGCGTAACGCGGTTCGATCAGAATGTGCACCAATACGCGGTCAGCGGTACTACCCAGCTCATACCCCGTTACCTTGCCCACAGTGACTTCACGGTAGGTGACCGGCACACCCTCTTTGAGCGAGCCGCGACGGGCAGCGCTCAACACCAGGCTCAGCCCGGACTGAGGAGCAATTGAGTCCGGCGCCTGGTCCAGTGCAACAAAGCTGGTTTGCCGACCCAGTTGTTTGCTGGCAGGTTGCACTTCGAGGTACTGGCCGGTGACCAGGGTTTCGAGGTTGGCCGTTTTCATCAGCCCAAGCTCGGGCTTGACCACCCAGAATTGACTGCCGACCCGCGCAATCCGCTCAGGCACTTCGGTGATCCGCGCCTTGAGCAAGACCGATTGCAAATCTTCACTCAGGTCGACGCTTTCGATCTTGCCGACATCCAGCCCCTTGAAGCGAATCGGTGTCCCTTCACGCAGCCCATCGGCACGAGGCACCTTGATCGTAACGGCAACCCCCTGCTGCATCGCGGCATCACGATCAGTAAACAGGCGGAAACGCGGGATACGTTTTTGCAGCGGCGCCGTGGCTTCGGGTGTTTCAAATGCAATCCCGCCGGCCATCAGGCTTTGCAAGGACTCACTCTTGACCTGGATGCCGCCGGTCAAACCACCGGTCAGCGTGATGCCGCTGGCGTTCCAGAAGCGGGTCGAGCCATTGACCAGGTTTTCGTATTCCTTCTCGATATGCACACCGATGATCAACTGCTTCTTGGTGCGGGAAAACTGGTAACTCTGAACCGAACCGACTTTGACCTGCTTGTACAGAATCGGGCTGCCGACTTCCAGTGAGCCCAGGTTCTCGGTGAAAAGCACCATGTGCAGGCCCGGCGAACGCAGATCCAGCGGCGGAGCTTTGGGGCGGGCCACGAACTCACGTTCGGGGGTGCTGCCCTTGTCACCCGGGCGGATCGCAATGTAGTTACCTTTAACCAATGCCTCCAGCCCGGTAATACCAGCCAGCGAGATCGACGGTTTGACCACCCAGAATTGAGTACCTTGCACCAGGTAGTCTTCAGCCAACGGGTCGAGGGTCAGCTCAGCGCTGGCGCTGGTCAGGTCTGGATCGACCTTGAGACCCTTGAGGCTACCGACCTGGATGCCTTTGTACATGACTGGCGTGCGACCGGCCTGCAGGCCTTCAAAGTCACTGAGTTTAACTTTGACTTTGATCCCCGCCTGCGCGGCATCGAAGTCTTCATAAAGACGGAACGGCAGGTTCGAGTCAGTGGGCGGGCTGTCTTTGCGGTTTTCGGGGGTGGCGAATGCAATACCGCCGGCCACAATACTGGCCAGGGATTCGCTACGCAGCTTCACACCCGAAAGGTTGGCGTCGATGCTGATGCCGCTGGCATTCCAGAAACGCGTGTGTTTGCGCACCAGATTGGCGTAAGTCGGCTCAATAAAGACTTTGATCTCGACGGTGCTTTGGTCCTCGGAGAGCACATAGCTCTTGATCTGGCCAACCTGGATCTGTTTGTAGAACACCGGACTGCCACGGTTCAGCGAGCCAAGGCGGTCAGCCTTGAGGGTCAGGTGCAAGCCGGGAACGGCATCCGACAGGGGCGGCTCTTGCGACAGGGCCTTGAACTTGCGCACAGGCTCGCCATCGGCCGGGCTGACTGCGATGTAGTTACCGGAAACCAGGGTTTCAAGACCGGTAATACCGGCCAAAGACACACTTGGCTTGACCAGCCAGAAACGGGTATTGGTCTTGAGGTATTGCTCGACGTCTTTATCCATCTCGACCGTGGCAATCACTCCCTTGCTTGGGCCGGCCTCATCCAGGGCCAGAGTCTTGACCTTACCCACAGGCATGCCTTTGTAAACCACTTCGGTCTTGTTGGCGACGATGCCTTCGCCACTCTCGAAGCGCACCTGAATATCGATGCCGGTTTCACTGTAGGCACGCCATCCCAGCCAGCCACCAATGACCAGGGCAATGAGCGGGAGGATCCAGATCGCCGACCAATTGGAAGCCGGGCGGGTTTTAGCGGTAGGCAAGTCACTCATGGTCGTCGTCCGACTCCGTATTATCCCAAATAAGTCGGGGATCAAAAGTTACAGCTGCAAGCATCGTCAATACCACCACACTGGCAAAGGCCACCGCGCCTAGATTGGCCTCGATGCTGGCTATGCGTCCAAAATTCACCACAGCCACCAAAATGGCGATGACGAAAATATCCAACATTGACCAACGGCCAATGAACTCAATAAATCGGTACATGATGATTCGTTGCCGCGCAGACAGGGGCTGACGGCGCTGTACCGAAAACAACAGCAAGGCAATGCCTACCAGCTTGAAGGTGGGCACCAAAATACTCGCTACAAACACCACGGCTGCAATCGGCAACATCCCGTGCTGCACCAGTTCGATAACACCCGCCATGATGGTACTCGGAGAGCCTTGGCCCAAAGAGTTGATCGTCATGATCGGCAGCAGGTTGGCCGGGATATAGAGAATGGCTGAGGTTAGCAGCAATGCCCAGGTACGCATCAGGCTGTCGGGGCG
>JBILYW010000024.1:0-12910 GCA_044377555.1 Pseudomonas sp. | reverse complement strand
GAGCCGCCGCCGGTGACGATAAAGACCTTGTCTTGCAGATACAGATTCATTGCATCGCTCCCTCAATGTTGTAGACGCGGCACGCCGTGCCACCCCAAATGGCCGCGCTTTGCGACACGCTGTCGACCAGGGCGCAGGTGTGCGCGTATTCACCGGCCAGCAGGCACACCGGCCAGTCGGAGCCGAACATCAGGCGTTCAGGGCCAAACAGCTCCAGAGCGGTGTGCAGATAAGGCGTCAGTTGCGCACGGCTCCAGTGTTGCCAATGGGCCTCGGTAATCAGCCCTGACAGTTTGCAGCTGACATGGGGCAGGGCGGCCAACGGTGCGAGCAGTTTGGCCCAGGCCTTCAAGTCGTTGGCCTGCACATCGGGCTTGCCCAGGTGATCGAGCACCAGATGATGCTGATCGTGTTGTTGGCACAATGTCGTTGCCACCCCCAGATCCGGGGCTTTGATCAGTACTTCATAGACCAGCCCCCGGCGCTGCAAGGTGGTTAGCCCCCGATTGAACGCCGGGTTTTGCATAAACCCGGCGGGTGAGCTTTCGTCCTGCAACTGATGACGGAAGCCGCGCAAAACCGGGTTCTGCGCCCAGCGCTCCAGCGACTGTTCAAGGTCGTCAGAGCACAGGTCAACCCAGCCCACCACGGCACGAATCCACGGGTAGCGCTCAGCCAGTTCCAGCAGCTGACCGGTTTCGCTTTCACAGGCGCGGGCTTGCACGGCAATGCAGCCGTCCAGCCCGGCCGCATCCAGCAACGGCCGCAGGTCATCTGGCTGAAAGTCCCGGCGCAAACGGCCCATGTCGCGGCCTATCCAGGGATAGGCCGCAGCGTCATAGCGCCAGAAGTGCTGGTGGGCATCCAGCCGCAGCGGGAGGGTGGCAGCCATGATTCAGCCCCGAT
The DNA here is from genome assembly GCA_044377555.1 of Pseudomonas sp. Lineage (GTDB taxonomy): Bacteria > Pseudomonadota > Gammaproteobacteria > Pseudomonadales > Pseudomonadaceae > Aquipseudomonas. Next base: position 12,004 of record JBILYW010000024.1, on the reverse strand, counting down.
ACCGGTACTGTTCGCGGGAGGCGGCTTTCATCTGGATCGAGAACCCCGGCGCCTGCGGTGGCATGTAGGCCGCATTGCGGATCACGCACGGGTCTTCAAAGTGCTCGTGCAGGTGGTCGACAAACTCCACCACCCGGCCTTCGTGAGTCCCGGCGATGCACAGGTAGTCGATCATCGACAGGTGCTGGACGTACTCGCACAGGCCCACGCCACCCGCATGCGGGCACACCGGCAGGTTGTACTTGGCGGCCATCAGCATTACCGCCAGCACTTCATTGACCCCGCCCAGGCGGCAGGCATCGATCTGCACCACATCAATGGCTTCACGCATGATCAGTTGCTTGAACACGATGCGGTTCTGGCACATCTCGCCCGTGGCGACTTTGACCGGAGCAACCCCAAGGCGGATTTTGCGATGGCCTTCGACGTCATCCGGGCTGGTGGGTTCTTCGATAAACCACGGGTTGGCGAACGACAGTTCACGGACCCAGTCGATGGCCGCGTCGACTTCCCAGACCTGGTTGGCGTCGATCATCAGCTTGCGGTCCGGGCCCAGCACTTCGCGGGCGATGCGTACGCGGCGGATGTCGTCCTGCAGGTCGTGGCCGACTTTCAATTTGACGTGGGAGAAGCCCGCGTCGACCGCTTCCTGGCACAGCCGGCGCAGCTTTTCATCGGCATAGCCCAGCCATCCGGCGGAGGTGGTGTAGCAGGGGTAGCCGTCGGCTTCGAGCAGCGCCAGGCGCCCGGCCTTGCCATGAGCGCGCTCGCGCAGCAGGGTCAGGGCTTCGGCGGGGGTGATGCAGTCGGTGATGTAGCGGAAATCAATGCAGCGCACCAGTTGCTCGGGGCTCATGTCGGCCACCAGGCGCCACACCGGCTTGCCTTCGGCCTTGGCCCACAGGTCCCAGGCGGCGTTGACCACCGCGCCGGTGGCCAGGTGAATCGCGCCCTTGTCCGGGCCGATCCAGCGCAGCTGGCTGTCGCTGGTCACGTGGCGCCAGAAGCGGCCCATGTCTTCGGCGATCCATTCCAGTTTCAAACCCACCAGCAGGCTGGACAGGGCCTTGATCGAGGCGCAGCAAATCTCGTTGCCGCGACCGATGGTGAAGGTCAGGCCGTGGCCTTCCAGGCCCGGGGTGTCGGTGTCGAGAATGACGTAGGCCGCGGAGTAGTCCGGGTCCGGGTTCATCGCATCCGAACCGTCCAGCGATTGCGAGGTGGGGAAGCGGATGTCTTCAACGCGCACGGCGGTAATGGTGGTCATGGTTCAGCTCCCTGTCAGTCGGCATTCACGGTGCGTTGGTTTTGTTCGCCCAGCCCGCTGATACCCAGGCGGATATGCTGGCCGGCGCGCAGGTATACGGGGTCGGGCTTGATGCCCAGACCGACGCCGGGCGGGGTGCCGGTGGAGATCACGTCACCCGGTTGCAGGCTCATGAACTGGCTGAGGTAGCTGATGATTTTCGGGATCTGGAAAATCATCGTCCGCGTGTTGCCGTTCTGGTAGCGCTTGCCGTCCACTTCCAGCCACAGGTCGAGCTGGTGCGGGTCGGCGATTTCATCCCGGGTTACCAGCCACGGGCCAAGGGGGCCGAAGGTGTCGCAGCCTTTGCCCTTGTCCCAAGTGCCGCCCAGCTCCAGCTGGAACTCGCGCTCGGACACATCGTTGATCACGCAATAACCGGCCACGTGCTCCAGGGCGTCGCTTTCGCTGATGTAGCGCCCGCCCTTGCCGATGACCACGCCCAGTTCGACTTCCCAGTCGGTTTTGCGCGAGTTGCGTGGAATTTCGACGTTGTCGTCGGGGCCGACAATGGCGCTGGTCCATTTGCTGAACACAACAGGTTCGGCAGGGATTGCGGCACCGGTTTCGGCGGCGTGGTCGGCGTAGTTCAGGCCGATGCAGATAAATTTGCCAACCTGGCCGACACAGGCGCCGATGCGGGGCGAGCCTTCAACCAGCGGCAGGGTAGAGGGGTCGATGTCTTGCAGGCGGGCAATGCTTTGCGGGCTCAGGGTTTCGCCTGCGATATCCGTCACCACAGCGGACAAATCCCGCAGTTGGCCGTTGTTATCGAGCAGGGCAGGGCGTTCCTGGCCTTTTTCACCGTAGCGCAGCAGTTTCATAAGTAATCCTTTTTGGAGAGAGGGCAGGGCCCTGACCTGTGGGAGCGGGCTTGCTCGCGATGGGATCGCTGCGGTGCGTCAGACAAACCGCGTCGTGCGCATCGCGAGCAAGCCCGCTCCCACAAAGTCAAAGTCAAAGTCAAAAGCGCAGGAGTCAGTTGCTCCAGCCGCCATCAATAATTTGCGCGGTGCCGGTGGTAAAGCCGCTGGCACTGGACCCCAGGTACAGCGCCAGCTGGGCGATTTCTTCGGCGGTGCCGATACGGCCCATGGGCTGGCGCGCGGCAAAGGCGGCGTACACCTCGTCTGTACTGCGGCCTTCGCGCTCGGCTTGTTCGCTGATGCGCTGACGCAGGGAAGGGGAGTCGACGGTGCCGGGGCAGATGGCGTTGCAGCGGATGTTCTGGCTGACGAAATCGGCCGCCACGGAGCGGGTCAGGCCTATCACCGCACCTTTGCTGGCGCAGTAGGCAAAGCGGTTGGGGACGCCTTTGACGCTGGACGCCACCGACGCCATGTTGATGATCGAGCCGCCGCCGTTGCTCAGCATGGCCGGCAAGAATGCGCGGATCATGCGGTACATGGCCGTGACGTTGAGGTCCAGGGCGAAGCTGAAGTCCTTTTCGCTGCATTCCAGGATGTTGCCGCTGTGCACTACGCCGGCGCAGTTGAACAGCACATCCAGCGGGCCAAGCTCTTTGGCCAGGCGCTCAATGGCAGCGGCATCGGTGACGTCTAAAAGAAGTTTGTGTGCGCCTTCGAGGGTGTCGAGGGCGGTGGCATTGATGTCGGCGGCGAATACTTCGGCGCCAGCAGCGAGGTAGGCCTGGACGCTGGCCAAGCCAATGCCCTGAGCGGCTGCAGTGATCAGCACGCGTTTGCCGGAAAGATCCATGGGTGCTCCGTGACGCTGTCGATTGTTTTTATTGTTTGACCTGCTTTACTTCGGCCTAATGGTCAGGCCATTGCAGGCGTAGCAAATGGCAAAACGACGCAAGTGTCTGGATAAGGTTTGCTATGATCGCTTTACGTTATCCGTCCAATGGTCAGGCCATTGGGCCTTTTGTAGCATGCACCTCAAGCATCAACAAGCGTCTTTTTTGTGCAAAAGTGCTTGTCGACAGCTGTCCACACCAGAGCCAATTTCACAATGCCATTTCAAGTTATTGATAACCAAAGGCTTTATCGGCAGATCGCCGATCAGCTACGCGCGTTGATCGACAGCGGCGAATTCCCGCCGGGCAGTCGTTTACCCGCCGAACGCGAACTGGCCAAGTTGCTGGGCGTGAGTCGTGCTTCGGTGCGCGAGGCGATGATTGCGCTGGAGGTCATAGGTCTGGTGGATGTGCGCGTCGGTAACGGGGTGCTGGTCTGTGAGCCGCCGGTGCAAGCGGTGTCGGATGAGCCGGTGATGGCTCAGGTCACGCGCAACCAGTGGAAAGAACTGGACCCGGAGCTGGGGATCGAAGTGGATTTCAGCGCGGAAATCCCGCCGTTCGCGTTACTCCAGGCCCGGCGCCTGATCGAGCCCGAGGCCGCAGCGCTGGCGGCAGTGAATGCCAGCGACGAAGAGCTGGCGGGCATCCGCGAAGCGTTCGAGCGCAACGTGCAGGACAATCGCGACGATTCTCACACTCACCCCGGTGACCGTCTGTTCCATATCCGCATCGCCCAGGCTTCGGACAACCCGGCCTACGCGCTGATGATTCAACATCTGTTGGGCCATCGTTACGGCAGCATGTTCCAGCGTCTGCAAAGCCATTACGGCTCGGGCGACATGCCCCATCGCTCGGAAGATGAGCACCGGCGTGTGCTGCAGGCACTGGAGCAACACGACCCCGACGCCGCGCGTCAGGCGATGGCCGAGCATCTGGATGAAGTGATCCGTATCTTCAGCCGCAGCGCTCAGTAAACCGTGACGATTACAGCCACGATTCGCTAATGCGCCGGTCCAGTTCTTCCAGGTCCGCCATGCCCAGCACCCGGGTGGTGTTCAGCCCGCGCAGGTAGCCGCGCAGCTGTTGCGCGGTGGCGTGCTGTATGGCCGGCGGTTGTTGCTCGTCGTGCAGCACATCGGCATAGAGCGGCAGGTAATCGGCTACCCGGTCGCGGTACTCGGGCAAGACGGCATCGAGAATCAGGTCGAAGGTTCGCAGTTTTTGATTGGTATTCAAGAGGCACCCTTTGTGAGATGACGGGCTGTTGTTTTGGTTACCAGCCGTTTCAATGTATCTCACGCAGGAGCTGGCAGGCCAGCTCCTTCAGGGGGTGGATTACTGGAAGGTATAGGGCGTCAGCGCGGTCGGGTCGATGTTCTGATCGACTTTGGCCATGGCGTCCTTGAGCGGGCAGAGCAGGCCTGCGCTGGTCTTGCGGCAGCCCTTGGCGCTTTCGAAGTCACCCTTGAGCGGTTTTTGTGTGCCGTCCAGTGAGGTCAGGTTGCGGATCTGGTCCATCGACTGCGCTTCAAAGGCGATGCGCAAAAAGTACTCGCCGGTTTTGACTTCCTTGTAGCGCTCAAACTGCAACGTACCAACAGGCGGGATGTTGTTTTCCAGGTAGTCCCCCAGTTTCCAGCCGAAACCGAGCATGGTCCGCAGGTAGGAAATGTTGGTGTCGTGGGCCACCAGCAGCATCAACGGTACATCGGGCGGGGTGCTGCTGGTCGTGGTGGTGGCCAGTGACGTGCCTTGCTTGAGTTCCAGCGAGATCTGGTTCATCAACTCGGAGGCGCCACGGCTGGCGATATAAGGGATGTCGTTGAGGAAGTCGTATTTGGCCTTGGTCAGCAGCATCAGGCTCGACACCTGGCTGGCGGTGCGGGCGTGGCCGAACGCGACTTTATCGAGAGGCAGGCCCTGGCTGTATTCCAGGCGGAACACTTCACCCATATTGGCGCCTGCGCTCAGGCCCTTGATCGAGAAGCGGCCCTTGGCGTTTTGCTCCAGTTGCCACGCCTGTTTACCGTACGGGCAATCGGCGGCGGGCAGGCAGGCAACCTCCCGCAGTTTTTCTTCATAGGGTTTGTAGCGCGCCTGTGCGGCTTCGACGCTGCCGCCCAGGGCCTTGAGAATCTGGGCCCTGGCTTTTACCGGGTCGAGGGCGGCAAAGGGCATTTCATTGGCCTGGAACAGGGCGTCCTGCTTGCCGGCGACATAGGTCGGCTGCAAGCCACAGCCCGGGAACATGCCGTCGAGCAAGGCCTGGGCAGTGGCTTTGGTGCGTTGCAGGGGGCTGGCGTGTACCAGCAGATTTTTAGCGTCCGGGCAGCCCTGGGGGATGAGCCCGGCGGTGCGTAATACCTGGCCACGGTAGCGGCCCATTACGACGGCGCCGGTGTAGCCGTGGCCGGTCAGATTGCCCAAGGGCACCAGCCAGGTCGGCCATTGACGCTGGGTCACGGAGGTCAGCAGTTTTTCGTTGGAGTCGGTGGGCGGGCGCACCCCGTGACGGCTGACTTGCACCACTTTATCCAATACGTAGCCATCGCTGGTGGGTGTCTGGGCAAAGGCGGTTGGGCTGATCATGCTGGCCAGCAGCAGGCCGGCGTACAGAGGGGGCGACGTCTTCATCGGTTTTCCTTTTAGTCATCCTGGACACAGTGGGCGCAGAGTCTAGTTGGCAAATGGGACAAGCACTGCACATCTCCTGCGGGAGTGAGACCTTCGCGAGCAGGCTCGCTCCCACGGGATGGTTGGGGGTTAGGGGTAGCGCGCAGTGGTCAGTGCGGTGCGGTCGATGGCCTTGGTCAGGTTGGCGGCGAAGCTTTCCAGCGGGCAGAGCGTGCCAACGCCGGTTTTCTTGCAGCCGGGTTGGTCGAAGTCCACTTGCAGCGGCGCGTTTTGGGCATTCAGCGGGGTCAGGTTGCGGATCTGGTCCGGTGATTGAGTCAAAAAAGTGGTGCGGATAAAGCGCTCGCCACTGTCCGCATCACGGTAGCGTTCAAAGGCCAGGGTGCCCGTGGGCGGGATATTGCCCGGCTGGTACTCGCCCAGCTCCCAATGAAAATCGAGCATGGTGCGCAGGTGCGACAGGTTGGTGTCATGGGCCACGATCACCATCAGCGGGGCCTTGGGCGGGTTGCCCAGCGGGTCGGTCTTTTCCAGCGGCGTGCCTTGCTCCAGGGCCAGCAGCAACTGGTTCATCAACTGCGAGCCGCCGCGCTGGGCAATGTGCGGCGTGTCGTTGACGAAGTCGTACTTGGCGCGGTGCAGGCGGGTGAGGGCCATCACTTGTCTGGCGTCGGCGGCATGGCCGAAAGCGACTTCGGACAACGGTTTGCCTTCGCTGTATTGCAAGCGGAAGGTTTCGCCCAAGGACGAGGCCTTGTCCAGCCCCTTGATCTTCAGGCGACCTTCGTCGTTTTGTTTGAGCACCCATTCGGCCTCATGGAAGGGGCAGGGTTTGCCCTCGACACAGGCGGCGGCCTTGAGCAGGTCCAGGTCCGGTTGCAATTTGGCTTTGGCCGCTTGCAGGTCGCCGCCCAGGGCCTTGAGAATCTGGGCCTTGGCGATCACCGGGTCGATGCGCGCAAAGTCCATCTTGTCTGTCTGGAACAGCGGGTCGAGCTTTTCTGCACTGGCCAGCGCCTTGTGCCCGCAGCCCGGGAACATGCCATCCATCAACGCGGCGGCCGTAGCCCGGGTTCGCTGTTTGGGGCTGGACAGGGTGTAGACCGCGGCAGTGTCGGGGCAGCCCGCCGGGAGCAAGCCGGCCTGACGATAATGCCCGGCTTGCCAGGCACCCATCAGGCTGGCCGCCAGATAACCGTGCCCGGTGAGTTCGCCGTCACGCACCAGCCATGTGGGCCATTGGCGTTGGGTGGCCTCGACCAGTTTGGCGGTGTCCGTCTGCGGGCGCACGCCGTGGCGGCTGACCTGCACGGCTTTTTCCAGTACGTAGTGGCCGCTGTCCCGGGCGTGGGCAACCAGCGGTGTACCCAGGCTCAGTACCGCGCCCAGCAGAGGCGCGCCGAGGCGAAACAGGGTCGAAAGAGAAACGTTCATGGACAGTCTCCGGAGTGTTCTTGAAGGGAAGGGCGCAGGGTCAGAACTTGTATTTGAAGCCAACGCGATAGCGGGCCTGGCGCTCGTCGGTGTCTTTGTCGACGTACACGTCGGCCACTTCAAAGTACGGAATAAACCGGTGGGTCACTTTGTAGTCGATGACGAACTTGTTGTTGTAGTTACGCTTTTTTCCATCGAAGGCTATCTGGTTGCTGTAGATCTCTTTGCGCGCAATCCCGATGGACATCCGGTCGGTTCGATACTTGCCGCCCAATGACCAGACGTTGTCTCTTTTCGTCTCTTTGCCGTCTTCTTTGTAGGTGGTGACTTTGTAGTAGTAACCGGGGATCACGGAGAAACTTTTGTTCAGTTCATAGGGGAACTTGAACGCCGGTTTGTAGGATTTTTTATCCTTGCCCTGGGAGTAAGTGAACTTGGGTTTGAACTTCAACGCCTTGGTCAACTTGTGCGAGTACTTGACCTTGCCTTTGAGGGAGTCCTTGGTCATGTGCTCGAAGGGCTGGCCCGGTTGGCCGTTCTCCTTGACCGCCGGGCTGGCAACCATCTGGAAAGAGAACGCCAGGCCGTTGTCCAGCGCCTGGGTGATCATCACCTTGTCGGTGTGGTCACGGTCTTTTTCGTTGTACTGGTGCTGATAGTCCAGATCCAGGGCGTGGGATGCGGTGGGCATCAGCAGCAGTGCGCCTTCAAGTGCGGTGAAGCACAGCGCGGCGATTATGCCGCTGTAGCGGCCGGGTTTGCACACGTGTGCAATTCGGGGTGCAAAAAAAGGCGTGTCGAGTGCTGTTTTCAATGGGTAGGTCATCTTGATTGCTCATTTATTGTTGTTGTTAGTTCCAAGACATAAACGGGGTAAGGCTCTTGGTAAACGCACAACTCCTTGCTGGCCAGCCGCCAACTATGCGGGGTGAATGTGTCAGGGATATGTCACTGTTTATTTCAGGAATAAACGTTCTGTCAGATTTTTGCAGGCTGTGTGTAAGGGGCGGTTTTGCCCATGGGCGGTTGTGTGCGCCTTTGGATGTAGAGGGCAAACAGGGCGGTCATCAGCACCGAGATCAGCGAGGCGCTGACCCAAAAGATCGACAGGGTCTGGAACTGGTACAGCTTGGTGCCGTCGGCGAGCACCGTGGTGCCGTGCTCGATCAGCACGCCAGTAAGGATTTCGCCGGCGGCTGCACCGGCATAACTGGCGATACCGATCATGCCCAGGGCTGCGCCGGAGGCGCTTTTTGATGCGATGTCAGTGGCCATCAAACCGCCCAGAAAGCACAGCAGGGCGCCCATCGAGAGGCCGAAGAACATCATCGCCGCGGCATCGAGCCAGTAATGACCGGCCGGTACAAACAGGAAGGCGGCCAATGACAGGGTGTTCATTAACCCGAAAATCAGGGCCAGGGTATTGCGCTTGCCGTTGAAGAACCGGTCCGAAATCAACCCGCTCAGGCCGGTGCCGACGATCCCGAAAACACCGGTGATGGAGATCAGGGCCGAGGCGCTCAGGGTGTTATAGGCCTTGGCGTTTTCGAGGAAGAACACGCCCCAGGAAATCACCGCATAACGCCCTATGTACATCAGGCAAGAGGCCAGTGCGAGCAGCCACAAGGCCGGGTTTTTCAGCAGCGCCAATTGTTTGGTGAAGATGCTCGGTACCGGTTTGCCGTGGGGCCCGGCGGTGACCGGGTCGGCTGCCAGGGCCGGGAAGCCGCAGCTTTGCGGCGAGTCGGCCATAAACAGATAAATCAGTACGATCCCCACCAGGCCCATCAAGGTGGCAAGCCAGTAGCCATACTGCCAGCCCCAGGTCACGACCACGGCGGCCACGGCCAGGTAGGTCAGGGCTTCGCCCAGGCTGTGGGCAATCGACCAGAAACCGTAGAAGGTGCCGCGCTCCTTGTCGGTGTACCAGCGCGAAAGCGACACCACGCAAGGCCCCACCCCCATGGATTGGGCCCAGCCGTTCAGGCCCCAGATCAGGGTGAGGATGATGGTGTTGGTGGTCATCCCCATACAGGCATTGACGATGGCGCTGAGCAGCAAGCCCAGCATCATGAAGCGTCGCACATTGGAGTGATCGGCCAGGAAGCCGTTCACCAGCTTGCCCACGGCGTAGGCAAAGAACAGCGCCGAACCGATGATCCCCAGTTGGGTGGGGGTGAGGAGGTTGTTCGACACCAGCGCGGGCTTGACCACGTTGAACGACAGCCTGCACACGTAGAACAGGGCGTAGCTCAGGGACATGGATAAAAAGGTTTGCCAGCGCAACACCCTGAAACGGTGCATGTCCGGGGTGGATGAGCCCTCACGGGCAGGCGCAGCCTTGAAGGCATTGAGCAGGGATTTCATGGCGCTAGGTTTCCTGTTTTTGTTTTTTTAGGGCCTGCATGTAAACGCTGTATTGGCTAAACCTCTGTTGGGGTTTATGTCGCCAATGACGGGCCGATCATCCGGGCCAGTGCCGGGTACAGCTGTGGCGCGGCCACCAGCAGCGGGTTGCCTTCGGTCAGCCCCGGGCCACGCAGGAAATCACTGCACTGGCCGCCGGCTTCGCTGACCAGCACCAGACCTGCCAGGCAGTCCCAGCTATTGATATGGGTCTCGTAGTAACCGAGCAGCCGTCCGGCTGCGACGTAGGCAATCATTAATGCACCGGAACCATTACGGATAAACATGCCGCCCTCATCCAGCAGCTGTTTGAGGAACGGTAGAAAGTGCTCCTTGCCGCGCCGGTGGGAGGTACCGACCCCGGTGACGCCCAGAGTCAGATCGACGGCCGGGTTGACCTCGATGCGCGTCTGGTTGACGTAAGCCCCCAGCCCTTTGCAGGCATGGAACAGTTCGTCGTGGTTGGCATCCGCCACGGCGCCCAGGCAGGGCACGCCATCGACCAGCAAGCCAATGGACACGCACCAGGTGTGCAGGCCGTTGACGAAACAACTGGTGCCATCAATCGGATCGACCACCCAGATACAACGTGCCTGTAGCTCACTGGCACCGGTTTCTTCGCCGAGAAAGCCATCCTCGGGGAACAGTCCGGCCAATTGTTGCTTGATGAAATCCTCCAGTTCCCGGTCGGCAATACTGACCACGTCCTGGCCGACGCCTGCCTTGTGATCGACCTTGAGGGTTGCGCGCTGGCGATAATACTCAAGCCCCAGCTGAGCCGCCTGCACGGCGATGCGTTGGGCGTGCAAGTAGCGTTGATCAAGCGCCAGAGGCTCGGGGTGTGCGTGCGCTGCGAGTTGTGCCTGCATGCTTGAATCCTTGGATTGCACACGTGTGCATTCAATGGGGTAAAAAAAGTGGATGCCCCTTTGCACATGGATGAATGCAGAGGGACAGCTCACTGTCTGGGCCTATACAACACGAAATAAAAATTCAATTCAATAGAAAAACAAAACAATTATTCCACCGTGGTGCCGCGTTGAACCAAGGACACCGCAATAGAGCTGTGCAGGCCGCAGTGCTGAAAATTTTTGCGACGAGCGACAATGGCCGCCACTGCGCTTTTGGCCAGCTCAGTGCTGTTTTGGCGCAGCGTGGTGAGGTTGTAAGCCATCTGTGCCGCCTGGGGGATGTCGTCAAAGCCGATCACTTGCACATCACCCGGTACGCGCAGTTGCAAGATGAAGCGCAAACCATCCAGGGCGCCCAGTGCCAGCATGTCGGTCGCGCAAAACAGCGCGTCCGGGCGCTCTTGAGCGGCGAACAGCTGTTGCACGGCGCTCAGCCCGCCGTCATAGCCGGGGGCGGCATCCAGGATGGCCATCGGGGTCAGGCCGGATTCGGCCAGGCGTTCGCGAAAGCCTTCCCAGCGCTCGCGGCTGCTGAAGTTGTGTGCGCCCTGACCGATAAAGGCCAGACGCCTGGCGCCACTGGCCAGCAGGGTGTCGGCTGCCAGCCGTCCGCCACCACGGTTGTCGCTGCCGATCACTTCGGCGCCTTCAAGTTCGTGCCCGCGGTTGATCATGGCCACCGGAATCTGGTGCTTGAGGTAATGCTGGACCACCGACAGCGGCGGCGATGCCGAGGTCAGAATCACCCCGGCAATCTGATAGCTGAGCAACTCGTGCAATGACTGCTCAAGCTGCAACGGGTCGTCGGCATTCATCAGCAAAGGCATCAAGCCCTGTTTGTTCAGCGCTTCGGTGATGGGGCTCAGCAGGCTGGCCCGAAACGGGCTTTCAAAACCTGCGGTGACCACCCCGACGAAATTGCTGTAACCCTTGTTCATGGTGCGGGCAATCAGATTGACCTGATACCCCAGCGCCTGGGCCGCCGCCATGACCTTTTCACGGGTGTGGGGCGCGACGCTGGCGCCCGGGGTGAAGGTGCGTGAAACCGCCGAACGAGAAACCCCGGCATGGCGTGCGACGTCGTGGGCGGTGATCAAATGGGTGTCGTCTTTGGACATGCGGGGCACTGCACGAAAAAATAGAATCGTCACCCTAATGGCTTGCGCTACGGTTGCATAGGCACCAGCCCCTCTTTGTAGCCGCTGACGAGGCACGAGGCCGGGATGGGTTGCGTAGCACCCCCGGTACCGCAAGGGCCACGTCAGCGGCTGCAGCGCGGGTTTATTGCTTGAAATCCCGAACAGGTGATGCGTATTTTGTACACTTTGCCGTTCGCGGCCTGCACCACAACAAGGAAAGCGTCATGACGACCGATGGCCAGGGCTCACTCGCACAGCGACTGATCGGCATTGATGAGATTGAGTGCGTGACCCCCGATTTGAATGGCGTGCCCCGTGGCAAGGTGATGACCGCTGAGGGGTTTGTCGAAGGGCGGCGCTTGCAGATGGCCCGTGGCGTGCTGCTGCAATGCATCATGGGCGGTTACCCCGA